>JARLIJ010000249.1 GCA_031291795.1 Acetobacteraceae bacterium
ACTGGTGGAGCACTGGCCCAACCGCGACGAGATCCTGACGGTCCGCCCGATCCGCCCGGAGGACGCCGAACAGCACGGCGCGTTCTTCAGTCGGCTGTCGCCGGAGGATATCCGCTATCGTTTCTTCAGCGCCATGCGGGAACTGTCGGCGGAGCAGACGGCGCGCATGACGCAGGTGGACTACGACCGGGAGATGGCGTTCGTCGCGGTGCGCGAGGCACTGCGCGCGACGGTCGGGATCTCCCGCCTGGTGATCGAGCCGGACGGGCGGACCGGGGAGTTCGCGGTGATCGTGCAGGCCGACATGAAGGGCAGGGGGGTGGCGCGGCATCTGATGGAGCGGCTGATCGCGTGGGGACGCAGCCGGGGGCTGGCGGAGATCGTGGGCCAGGTGCTGGCCGACAACGCGCCGATGCTGGCGTTCGTGCGCCGGCTGGGGTTTTCGGTCCGGCGGATGCCGGAGGACCCGGAGGTGATGGAGGCGCGGCTGGGGCTGTAGGGGGGGTGGATGGCGGGGACGATGCCGGCGACGATATGGTGTTCCTTCGTAACTCCGATATGCGTGGGCGGACTCCTCCGAGCTGGGAGGGTGACTTGGGAGGCTCTATGGTGAACATTACGACCTGGTATCGCCGCATCACCTGCCGCGGTCACAAGGAAACGTCCAATTCTTATTCAACGAGCGTTCAGATGCGCAGCGGCTTGGTGCGGCCTAGGGTCCTTCCGTGGCATCGTTGGTTCATGTGGCGCACATCCATCTTCCAATCCAATCGGAGTGTCGATATTGATCGCTTCGGATCTCCGAGTTTAGATTGGCGTGACGCCGCCCTTGCGTAGGAGACGGGCGGCCACGCGGAATAGGTCCGGCATGTCATACCTGCCGTCATTGCGCCGGCTTAGGACGCCCATCCGAAGAAGCCTGACTATGAGCTTGTGGTCAGCATCCTCCCGGTCACCGTCGATTGGTGGGAGGAACTGTCGCTCCTGTGCACCACGCAAAACTGCAGACACAGTTTCCGTTTCCTGCCACCGAGATATGATGAGAGACTCTAGGCAGGGGACCTGTAGTCGGGCAAGTGGCACCAAGACCCGCGCGATCCACTTGTATTCCGTGGCGAGCTGTTCAAGTCGTACCTTCGATGCCTCCCGCAACCCATTTCGGATCCCTTCGGCCGTTAACGCTTGATTGTCTGTGGTGGGTTGGAAGGTAGCTGCCGACTGCATCAGCACCAAGAAGCTACGAGGTGTAACTACGCCATGTCCATCCGCAAGATGACTAATCGGCCAATCATAGGTTCGGCCTTTCTTATTGCTGCGGCCCATATAGAGGCCAGCGAGGCGCTCGAAGAGCTTCATTTGGGAACTTCGGCTGTACGAGAGACGCCACCGGCGAAGCTCCTTAGGAAGGTCGGGCGGAGCGGGCAAGGCGCAGCTCTCTAGAACTTGACGGAAAGCTGCCTGCGCGTCCGGCCTGGGGCTGGTGGCCAAGCGCGAAAAGAGCATTCCATAAAGATTAGTGGGGCTCCAGCCGAGGGTTGTGGCCCCTGAGATCAGCTTTGGAAGCTCAATGAAACGAAGGCCCAGATCCTGAATCTGGTCGGGCCGGAGAAAAAGCTTGGTCCGAATAGACTTGTAGCCCCGAACCCCCCAAGCGACTTGCAGCAATGAGTCAGTAAGATCACGGAGGCGTGCCCAGTCTATCGCAAGGCTGTCGAGAGCGTCGAACAGCACGACAACGCTTCGATTACGACCTCGCAAGACCATATCCGCCTGGCTCATCGCCTCCTCCCAATCCTCAGGATCGGCGTAATCCGTCATCATCATCGCTATCCGTTGCGGAGGTTCGTCAGGGCTGGTTGCCCGTCGAACTGCGCGCAACAGGACGCAGCGCCAAAAGAGAACGGCCTGAGCCGCTTCGGTGCCGGGAGGCACCCGCGCATCGAGCGTGGCACGGCTGATCGACTCGTCGCCCTCCTGTCCAGTATAGCCCAGGGCTACGTCTATCCGCTGCAGGCCTATGTGCGGATACGCGTCAGCAGCGGTCGCACGCGTGTCTTCATGGGCAAGGACTCCCGCCCAGAAGCTCTTTCCGGCCCCTCTCGCGCCGAGCACAATAGTGGTATTTGGGTCGAGCGCTCCTACGTGCTGCTCGGGCGCGAAAATATCTTCGGGATGCGGACGGTCAGCCCCGCTGACGGTCGACGACGCGCTCGCATCAAGGGCCGCTAAAGCTGAGCGCAGGATGACGAAGTTCTCGGCAGTGAGGCTCATGTCTGGTCGTCTACTGACGCCACGTCATCAACCCAACGTAGAAGCTCCGCAAATGTGACCCTAAACAGCTCTGATGTGAGCAGCGCGGGCTGGCGCACGGGGTCAAAAGCATTATAGCGGTCATCGTTGAGGACGCGAATAATGGCGGTGTCGTCGCCAACAACTTCAGCTACCACATCCTCGGTAGAATTCGTCCATACCAGATCAAAATCGTCAGCTGTCAGCCGGTCCTCCTCGGAGGTAATTTCACTGGTTTTTTCGGATTCTGGTCTAAATATTGCCATTAGATCTTTGAATTTCTTCGTGGCATCTGCTTGTAATGTTAGATCAGCGGGGGCCTTGGCATGCACGAACTGGATGCGCTGTTTCCAATCCTCATATTCAACGCCTTCACGCGACGCGAGGTGGGAGAGGAGCAGTTGATAACCTACGAATGTCTGCGGCTCATCGATGCCGAATAGAAGCGTCTCTGCGCCGAGCCCAAGGACGACGGCGGCAGTTGTTTCGTGAAGGCCGGCTCGTCCGTCGACAAGGACGACGTCGTGGGCCCCCGTGGCTTCGCATCGTTCGATCATCTCACGTATCTGATCAGTGAGCGAGACGGTCCCACCCCCAGGTCGAACGTCTTCAAGGTAGGCTCGAGCGATCTTTGCTAAGCCGTCTGCCGGATGATCGATTGTCTCAGTCCCGAACGCCGGCAAAACCACAACTTGTCCTCCTCCGGCTCCGAGAAAAGACTTTCCCTTAGCGTTCTCCATGAAGTCATCATCAATACCAGAGATACCATTCTCTACAAGGTAGTCGAGGGTGCCATATTTCGGCATCGCATCCGGGTTGATGAGCATTGCTCCGATGCCGGGTGCCTCGAGGTCCAAATCAACCGCAAGCACACGCAGACCGCGGGCAGACAGGTGTGCCGCCACGACGGCAAGCGCGGTGGACCGACCAACGCCACCTTTAACGCTAACAAACGCAATGCGTGGTATAGCGCTGCCTGCCTTCGGCGGTAGGAGCCAATCGGCACCAACCATACGGCGATCAACGAACGTGATGCTTCGACTACAAATGCGCACGCGGCTCGATTCTGTGGTGTTCAGAAGGCGCTGCGCCCCGGGTCCGTTCCGATCCCGTATGCAGCCCTCACTCCGAGCATAACGGCCCAGATTCGTGATGGCCTGTAAGTTGAGTTCCGCAAGCTTATCCTCGTCAAGCTCCTCGTCCACGACAACTGACACATATCCTGCTGCGTCACGCACGAAGACCGCCTTGTCGAGGACCGATGTACCGAACTCGGTCTCAATCAAGGTGACAAGGACTGGAAGGCTGCCGTCGAAGCGTATAGTCACCGCATCCCCTTAGATCTCTGCCAGAACGTCTTTTGCATTCTGACGCCAACCGTCAACCCAATTCTTCCTAATGCCTTTGCCATCTGAGTATCGCATGGCAACGTCCCAGTGCTCCATGAAGCGGTCGTCTTCTGTGAACTTCCGAAGGTCCGCATGCTGGCGCGCATACGCCCCGTCGCGGAGCATCGTCTTCAAGCGCGTAAAATGGGCATAAAAGGGATCGGTGCTCCTGCTTGCATCCGATGCGGGTCTCATACCAAGGTCGATCATTAGGGCTTTGATGCCACATTCCGCAGCAAGGCCGTAGAGATACCCAGCCACATCTTGTCTCGCCGCTTCGTACAACATTTCGGCGGCTTCCTGATGCCTGTGGGCGGCTGCCCGCATATTGGTATTGAAACTCTGAGCCACCCACCTGACGTCCTATTGCCACCGCTGACGATAAGGTGCCTGCGATACCAGCAACGCGCAACGGTCCGTCACTGCTACCCCGACAGTCACTGAATTTAAAGGCCCGCCTCGAATCGATCCATAAACGGGTCAGCGTCCGGACAGGGCATAAAGCGAATTTTACAACGACGGAAAGTCCTCGTCCAGCGGCGTCATCGTCGCAAGCAGCCCCAGCAGAGACTTGGCCGGCACTGGCTCGATGATCAGCCGATTCCCCTCTTTGCGCATGATCGCGTCCTCGCCAGGCAACTCGAACGCCCGCGGGATGCGCACAGCCTGATTGGGACCGTTCCTGAACAGCTTGACGTGACGTGCGGGGGGCATGGGCACCTCATCGGCATAGGTTATGCCATATGCGTCCATCGGCCAGCGCCACCCGCCGGCCACTACCTCGTGGGAGACCGACGCTCCACCACCACGAACGCGGCGTCTTCACGACACCCCAGCCCCATCCAGCGCATCCAGCCGGTCCAGCACCGCCAGCGCCCGCGCGCGGTCGGCCCCCGCCGCCATGGCGCGGAACCGGGTCTCCGCATCGTGTGCCGCAATCGCAGCCGTGCCGAGTTCCTCCATCAGCTTGTTCAGGCTGATCCCGCGGGAAGCCGCCAACTGCTTGAGCCGGTCGCAGGTATCGTCGGGCAGGCGAAGAGTGACCACGCTCATGCAAAACTCTCCAGACATTCGGCGGGTGTCAGCACCGCGCACCCCGGCCAGCGCAGTTCGGCGCGGCGCAGGTCACGAACATTGTGCGTGATCACCGCCCGCGCACCGCCGGCCACCGCCAGCTCGATCAAATAATCGTCCCCCGGGTCGCGCAGATTGGGCCGCCACCCGTAGTAGATCTTCACCCACCGCCCCGCGGCGGCAAGCGCCCCCACCACCTGGACGCGCTCCTCGTGAGAAGTTTCCTCTCCCCAGACCGGACGTCCCATCACGTCCTCATATTCCAGCCACAGGGCGTTCGAGAACAGCGGCAGATAGGATCCCGCGAGGACACGCCGCAGCACCTGTCGCGAGGCACCGCCCCCCGAGCGCAAACCGGCGACGATCACATTGGTGTCGATCACCACCGGAACCATGATGATAGCATATATGCTATCATCCCGCCATTCAACCCCGAACCGCGGACACCTCGTCCGCCGCTCACACCAAACCACCCCCCACCAACCCCAACACCGCCGGAGCCGTCAGCGGCTGGCGCTCCACCACCACCCCGAACGGCGCCAGCGCATCCCCAACCGCGCTCGGCAGCGCCCCCACCGCGCCCATCACGCCCCCCTCCGACATCCCCTTCGTCCCGCTCAGCGTCCGCCGGCTGGGCGTGTGCATCGCGATCAGCGCGATGGGGGGCGTGTCCGCCGCCACCAGCATCGGGTAATCCGCCAGGCTGCCGGTCAGGTTCTGCCCGGTCTCATCGTACACCACCCGCTCCGACAGCACCCCGGCAATCCCCAGCGCCACCGCGCCATGCTGCTGCCCCGCCACGATCGCGGGATTGAGCACGCGCCCGCAATCCTCCGCCACGATGTAGCGCTCCACCCGCACCACCCCGGTCTCCACGTCCACCACCACCTCGCAGGCATGCGTGGCGTTGGAGAAGGTCAGCGCCGGCGGGTCATACGCGCGGTGCGCCTCCAGCCCCGGCTCCATCCCCTCCGGCAGGCGCAGCGGATCGGTGTAGGCGACGCGCGCGATGTCGGTCAGGCTCAGGCCGGCATCGGTCCAGTCGCCGCCGATCATCCGCTGCACGCGCCCGTCCCACAGCCGCAGCTCATCGCCGGAGTTCAGCCCCAGCAGCGCCGCCGCGATGGCGCAGGCCTTGCGCTGCACCGCCTCGCCGGCGACCAGCAGCACCGAACTGCCGGCGGTGCCGCCGCGCGCGCCGCGGCTGCCCATGCCGTAGGGCGCGATGTCGGTGTTTCCCAGATGCACCCGCACCACGTCCGGCGACACGCCCAGCCCCTCGGCGGCGGCCTGCGACAACGCCGTCTCATACCCCTGGCCCGACCCCATCAGCCCCACCGACACATCCACCGCGCCGCTCGGGGCCACCTTCACCCAGCCCGCCTCATGGCCGGAGCCGGGAATGCCGGAGGCGCGATAGAACGCCGACCCGTAGGTGTTGGCCTCCACCACGCAGCACAGCCCCATGCCGCGATACACCCCGCGGGCGCGGTCGGCGGCCTGGCGCGCGCGGAAGCCCGGCACGTCGAACGCGGCGAGGGCGGCGTCCAGCGTCTCGCGCGGCGTCACGTCGTCCAGCACGTTGCCGGTGGGCATGGTGAAGGGCAGCTCCGCCGCGGTCAGCATGTTGCGGCGGCGGACCGCGATCGGGTCGAGCTCCAAAGCGCGCGCGATCGCCTCGATGGTGCCGTCCATCACCCAGCTGGCGATCGACATCGGCGCCCGCATCGGCGCGGCGCCGCATTTGTTGCTCAGCACCACCTGCATGTCGCAGGCGTAGTCGGTGATGCGATAGGGGCCGGTCAGGCTCGCCACCACCATGCGGAGCAAATAGTTGGCGGGGTAGAAGCAATAGGCGCCGAAATCCTCGACCAGTTCCAGCGCCAAGGCGGTGATGGCGCCGTCCGCGTCCACCGCGGCGCGCACCCGGGCGGTCTGTTCGCGGGCGTGGGCGGCGGCCATCAGGTTCTCGCCGCGGTCTTCGCGCCAGCGCACCGGGCGGCGCAACACGCGGGCCAGCGCGGCGACGGTGAGTTCCTCGCGATACACGGTGATCTTCTGGCCGAACGCGCCGCCGATATCGGGGCAGACGACGGTGACCTGGGATTCGGTGAGGCCGAGCCTGGTGGCGAGCAGGGTACGGTAGGGGTGCGGGATCTGGGTGCCGACATGCATGGTCAGGTGCTCGCGGCCGGCGTCCCAGATCGCGCAGCAGCCGCGGGGCTCCATGGGGACGTGGGTCTGGCGGTGCTGGGCGAAGCGGGCTTGGACGATGCGGTGGGCGGTGGCGAAGCGGGCGTCCGGGTCGCCGGTGGTGACGCTCTGGTGCGACACGCGGTTGTCGGGCAGGGCGTCGTCCACCAGCGGCGCACCCGGGGCGAGGGCGGCGTCGATGCTGGTGACGGCGGGGAGGGGGTCGTAGTCGACCAGCACCTGTTCGACGGCGTCCTCCGCGGCGGTTCGGCTGGTGGCGACCACGCAGGCCACCGGGTCGCCGTGGAAGCGGACTTTGGCGGTGGGCAGGGTCTCGATGGTGACGGGGTGCAGGCCCTCGATGGCGGGGGCGAGGCGCAGCGGGTGCGTCCATTGCGCCAGGTCCTGGCCGGTGGCGATCAGCACCACGCCGGGCATGGCGCGGGCGGCGGTGGTGTCGATGCTGCGGATGCGGGCGTGGCCGTGCGGGGAGCGGACGAAGCGGGCATGCAGCGCGCCGGCGATCTGCAGGTCGTCGATGTAGCGGCCGGTGCCGGTGAGGAAGCGGCGGTCCTCGCGGCGGAGGATGGGGCGGCCGATCGGGCCGGGGGCGGTGGGGGTGGCTGGTGTGGTCATGCGCCGTATGTGGGGGCGGGCGGCGCGGTGGGAACACCTGTCTGGCTGGTGGTCACCGTGCGGTGTTCTGGTGGTCTGCGCGGGTGGCCTGCAGCAGCGGCGGCGATCATGCTGCGATGCAGGCTGTCATCACGCCAGGCCGCCTGCCGGTTGGGCCGGAATCCGCCCGGTTCGGTGCCGACCAGGGGACGGAGCGCCGTCTGTCCGGGAAAGATGGACTGAATGATATCGAGGCGGCATATCCGCCGTAATGGTCCCTATGCTTCATGGCGATGCGGGCCGCCGCAGGGCGCTACATGGCGCCAGATAGGCCCAAAGTGGAGCGATGAAATGAAGGCTGGCGCGTCGTTGGTTGTCGTAACCGCCCTGCTGCTGGGCGGCAGTTTGACGGCGAAGGTTTCGGCCCAGCCGACTGAACGCACCAATGTTTCGCCGACCACCGGAGCCCCGAGTCACGCGGTTTCGGCCCAAAGGATCCTGATGACCATCGACCGGCACGATTTTGAAGTGTCCCTTTACGACAATGCGGCGGCAGCGGCGCTCCTGAAAACGCTGCCGCAAACCATCAGCATGAGCCGCTGGGGCAACGGCGAGTATTACGGCAAGATCAGCTCGAAGATTCCGGCCGACGGAGAGAAGAGGGAATACTTCGAACGTGGTGAAGTGGCGCTTTGGCCGGAAGGCAACGCCCTCTGCATCTTTTTCGACAGGACGCCGGTCAGTTCGGACGAGCGTCCCAAAATGGCGTCGCCCGGTATCCCCTTCGGCAGGATTACCAAAGGCGACCTGACGGCGTTCAAGGGCATGCCGGGGGACTTCTTCACCTCCATCAAGCTTGAATTGAAGCCGGTAGGATAGCTCTGACAGGAAGGGGCGCCCGTGGTCCGCGCCATGGGCTCGCTCTCCCGCCGCCGGCCCCAAAGGGCCGCATTATGCGGCGGTGTGCAACGCCGCTGCGGGCATGCAACCCGCATCCCGCCCGCGTCCGATAAGCATGCGCCCATGCCATGCGGCGATGGCGTTGCTGCCTGTGCGAACGAACAGACCGGGTCGAAAGAATAGTTTCCGTTGCGGCGGATTTCGAGATGCCGGCGCGTGCCGTCAAGACGGCAGCGGCGTTCGCGAAGCTGTTTGGCATGCCGACGCGGCACCCTGCCTCACGGATGGCCGGCCATGACGGTGGGACGGTCAGTGCCAACACCTCCCAAAACCGGTCCATCTTCCCGCCTCCACTACCTTGCCTCCCCAACCGCCCAGGCCCAAAACTCCCCGCCCACCCTGGGACGCACCGCAAGCGCCCCCACGAGCAGGAGAGAAACCCGATGGACCTCAAAGGCACGGTCGCCCTCGTCACCGGCGGCAACGGCGGGCTCGGCCAGCGCATCTGCCACGCCCTCGCCCGCGAAGGCGCCCATATCGCCGTCATGTACGCCCAAAGCCGCGACCAGGCCGAGACCGTCGCCCGCGACCTCGCCGCACGCTACCAGGTCAACGCCGCCGCCTTCGCCTGCGACATCACCGATGGCGCCGCCGTCGACCAACTCGTTGCCGACGTAACCAACCGCTTCGGCCGGCTCGACATCCTGGTCAACGACGCCGCCTACAACAAGGCGATCCCCTTCACCGACCTCGACGGCCTGACGCAGGAAACCTGGGACAAGATCATGGCGGTCAACCTGACCGGCCCGATGCGCCTGATCAAGGCCGTCGCCCCCGTCATGAAGGCGCAGCACCAAGGCCGCATCGTCAATATCGCCTCCGTGGCGGGGCTGCACCCGACCGGCTCCTCCATCGCCTATGCGGTGTCCAAGGCCGGCCTCATCCACCTCACGCGCTGCATGGCGGTGGCCCTCGCGCCCGAGACGCTGGTCAACTGCGTCGCCCCCGGCCTGCTGGAAGGCACCCGCGCCACCGCCAACCTGCGCCCCGAGCAGATCGAGCGCGGCGCGGCGGGGGCGCTGCTGAAGCGGGCGGCGGACAAGGACGATTGCGCCGACATGGTCGTCACAATGTGCCGCACCGAAACCATGACCGGCCAGACCATCGTCATCGACGCCGGCCGCGTGTTCCACTGATCTAAGGCAAGGTTGGGGCGCTGCCCCAAGCCCCGCCAGGGGCCTGGCCCCTGGACCCAACTCGGTGGTGTTCACTGGGGGAGAGGCGACTCCGCGGACGGGGGATGGGCGGAGTAGCCCCCTCTTCCCCAGTGAACACCAATGGATGGATTCCAAGGGCTGTGCCTTTGGCGGGGTTTGGCCGGAACGCACGAAACGCGCGGAAAGTACAGATAAGCGGACAAAAAAGGAACATCATGCGGCCTTGTGCATGAGCTCGGGCATTGCCCTGAGTGGTCTCAGTCCGTCAGTGTTTTCCGACGCGTTCCGCATGGCCCCCCAGATGTAATCCCCCGTCAGGTTCACGTGCTCCCAGCCGAGCGGCGACAGATGAGCCAGAAGATGATCGGGGATATCCTCGACTTGCCGCAGCTCGGCGACGGCTTGCTCCAGATATCGG
>JARLIJ010000250.1 GCA_031291795.1 Acetobacteraceae bacterium
CGAGGGCAGGGGCAGGTACCAGGAACAACGGCGCCGCGACGATGCTGAGCCGAAGCCTTCTCTGGAGCCTCCACCCATGAGCCGTATCGCCGCCCGCTTCGCCGCCCTGAAGCGTGAGGGCCGGGGTGCCCTCATCCCGTTCCTGGAAGCCTGGGATCCGGATGGCCCGACCTCGATGCAGATCCTGCGCGGCATGCCCGCCGCCGGGGCCGACCTGATCGAGATCGGCATGCCGTTCACCGACCCGATGGCCGACGGCCCGATCATCCAGGCGGCCGGCAAGCGCGGGCTGGCGGCTGGCGTGAAGGTCGCCGACGTCCTCGCGATGGTCCGCGCCTTTCGCGTGGATGACGCCGACACGCCGATCATCCTGATGGGCTACCTCAACCCGATCCTGTCCTATGGTCCCGAACGGTTCTGCGTGGACGCAGCGGCGGCCGGCGTCGACGGGCTGATCATCGTCGACCTGCCGACCGAGGAAGCCGACCTGCTGCTGCCGTTCAGCGACGCACAGGGCCTGGACTTCATCCGCCTGGTCGCGCCCACCACCGACGACGTCCGCCTGCCGCATGTCCTGCAGGGCAGCTCCGGCTTCGTCTATTACGTCTCCATCACCGGCATCACCGGCACGCGCAGCGCCAGCTCCGACGACCTGGCCGCCGCCATCCCGCGTATCCGCCGCGCCACCAACCTGCCGATCGCGATCGG
Source organism: Acetobacteraceae bacterium (assembly GCA_031291795.1). Taxonomy (GTDB): domain Bacteria; phylum Pseudomonadota; class Alphaproteobacteria; order Acetobacterales; family Acetobacteraceae; genus Rhodopila. The sequence continues at coordinate 709 of JARLIJ010000250.1, forward strand.
CTTCGGCGTGCGCAGCCCGGCCCAGGCGGCCGAGGCCTCGCGGGTGGCCGACGCCGCCGTGGTGGCCTCGGCGCTGATCGACACGCTGGCCGCCAACCTCGACGAGCACGGGAAAGCCAGGCCGGACGCGGTAGGCAAGGTGCTGGCCCAGGTACGCGCGCTGGCCAATGGCGTGCGCGGCACGCAGGTGCCGGCATGAGCTGGCTCACCGAGTTCGTCCGCCCCCGCATCCGCACGCTGTTCACGCGGCGGGAGGTGCCGGACAATCTCTGGCACCAATGCCCCGCCTGCCAGCAGATGATCTTCCACCGCGACCTGGCGGCCAACCTGAAGGTCTGCACGCATTGCGGCCACCACATGCGCGGTGACGTGGCGGAGCGCTTCGCCTGGACGTTCGACGAGGGCAGCTTCACCCGCATCGAGCTGCCCAAGGTGACGGCCGACCCGCTGCGTTTCCGCGACAGCAAGCGCTACACCGACCGGTTGAAGGAAGCGCGCGAGAAGACCCATCTCGACGATGCGATCGCGGTCGCGCATGGCACGATCGACGGCAATCGCGCGGTCGTCGCGGTGATGGCGTTCGAGTTCATCGCCGGCTCGATGGGCGCGGCGGTGGGCGACGGGCTGGTGGCCGCGGCACGGCTCGCGGTGCTGCAGGAGGCGCCGCTGGTGGTGTTCACCGCCTCGGGCGGCGCGCGCATGCAGGAAGGTGCGATCAGCCTGATGCAGATGCCGCGATCGGTCATCGCGACCCAGATGGTGAAGGATGCCGGCCTGCCGTTCCTGGTGGTGCTGACCGACCCGACCACCGGCGGCGTCACCGCCAGCTTTGCGATGCTGGGCGACGTGCAGATTGCCGAACCCGGCGCGCTGATCGGCTTCGCCGGCGCGCGGGTGATCGAGCAGACCGTGCGCGAGACGCTGCCCGAGGGCTTCCAGCGCGCGGAATACCTGCTGGCGCACGGCATCATCGACATGGTGGTGAAGCGGACAGAGCTGAAGGCGACCCTGGCGCGGCTGATTTCGCTGTTGCGCGTCAAGCACCTGTCGGCGGCGGCGTGATCCAGGTGACGCCGGAAAATCTCCCCCTCCCTCAAGGGGAGGGGGAGATTTCGCTGCCCACTCCGTCCACCCTGTCACTCCCGGGCCGTGCCGCCCATCCTTCCCATGACCTCCCGCATCGAGGGCATCGTCGCCCGCCTGCACGGCCTGCATCCGCGGCTGATCGACCTCAGCTTGGATCGTCTGCTCGATCTGCTCGCCAAGCTCGACCATCCCGAACGGCGCCTGCCGCCGATCGTCCATGTCGCCGGCACCAACGGCAAGGGCAGCACCTGCGCTTTCCTGCGTGCCATCGGCGAGGCCGCCGGCCAGCGCGTGCACGTCTACACCTCCCCCCATCTGGTCCGCTTCAACGAGCGCTTCCGCATCGCCGGCCGCCTGGTAGAGGATGACGCCCTCGCCGCAGCCCTGGAACACATCGAGCGGGTGAACGCAGGCGCCCCGATCACCGTGTTCGAGGTGATCACCGCCGTCGCCTTCCACCTGTTCGCCGCCACCCCGGCCGATTTGTGCATCCTGGAGGTCGGCCTGGGCGGCCGCGGCGACGCCACCAACGTCATTCCGCCACCCGTCGCGACCGCGATCACCTCGATCTCGCTCGACCACCGGGAGCTGCTGGGCGACACCCTTGCCCTGATCGCGGCGGAGAAGGCCGGCATCCTCAAGCCGGACGTGCCGCTGGCGATCGGCGCGCAGCCGCCGGAGGTGACCGAGGTCCTGCTGGATCACGCCGAACGGATCGGCGCGCCGGTGTGGCGCCGCGGGCAGGACTGGGACATCGCACCCGCCGCGCAGGGCCTGCGTTACCAGGACCGCGGCGGCACGCTCGACCTGCCGCTGCCGTCGCTGCTGGGCGGACACCAGCACGATAACGCCGGGATTGCGATCGCAGCCCTGCGGGTCGCCAACGTGCCCCTGCCGCCGCACGCCTTCGCCGGCGGCTTGGCCAGCGCGGAGTGGCCGGCTCGCCTGCAACGCCTGCACGGTCGCCTGGCCCACTGCCTGCTGCCCGACTGGGAGCTTTGGCTCGACGGCGGCCACAATCCCGGCGCCGGCGCGGTGCTGGCGGATCAGCTGCGCAACTGGGCGGACAGACCGGTCCATCTCGTGGTCGGCATGAAGCAGGCGAAGGACTCCGCCGAATTCCTGCGCCCGCTGATCCCGCTGGTCGCCAGCCTCTGGGCGGTGGCGGAGCCCGAGCAGCACCTGGCCTTGCCGGTGGAGGCGATCGTCGAGGCCTCGGGCGGCGTCGCATGTCCCGGACCGCATGTCGTGGACGCGCTGGCTGCGATCGTCGCGGCGCCACATGGCCGAGCGGCGGGGCCGGCACGGGTGCTGATCTGCGGCAGCCTCTATCTGGCAGGTGAAGTGCTGAAGCAGGACGGGTGAGCGGGCGGGCTGTCCTCCGCCTGCTCTGCCTGGCCGTGGCCGCCCTGGCCGGGCCGGCACATGCGGCGGCGGTCTGGCCGGATTTTCCGATCATCCAATGGCAGCCGCGCACGCCCGACCAGCTTGCGGCGCTGAAGCGGATCGGCGTCACCGCCGGCGCGGTCATCGCCGACCGCGACCATGACGGGGCTGGCGAGGCGCCCTTGGTCGCGACGCTGCGGGCGGCCGGCATGGGCTACTACGTCGAGAACATCGCGACCGATTTCTACGCGCAGTACCACCGCTACACGCCGGGCAAGATCGCGAGCTGGCGGTTCGCGGACGCGCAGGCCGCGTATCGCGCGCATCCGGACGATCCCGCCCTGCTGCAACGCCAGCCCGGCCTGTCGGATGCGGTGGCCCAGGGGCGGATCGACGCGCGGCTGGAGGCGACCGTGCGCCGCCACGCTGCCGACCATCCGCTGTTCTACGACCTGGGCGATGAGACCGGCATCGCCGACCTGTCCGCCTATTGGGATTTCGACACGTCGCCGGCCTCCCTGGCCGGGATGCGGGACTGGCTGCAGCATGAGTACCCCTCGCTCGAGGCGCTGAATGCGGAGTGGGGCACGCATTACATCCGCTGGGATGGCGTCCAGCCGGAACTCACTGGCGCGGCCATGCGGCGGACGGACGACAATTTCGCGCCGTGGTCGGACTTCAAGGCCTGGATGGATGAGGCCTTCGCCCGCGCGCTGCGGCGTGGCGCCAGGGCCGTGCACGCCGCGGACCCGGCCGCGCTCGCGGGAATCGAGGGCGCGCAGATGCCGGGCTGGGGCGGCTGGGACTACACGCGCCTGGCCCACACCGTCGACGTGATGGAGATCTACGACAGCGGCGAGAACCTGGCGATCCTGCGGGCGCTCAACCCGCACGTGATCCCGCTGGCCACGGCGTTCGGCGACACGCCGGAGGCGCTGCACGGTCTTTGGCAAGCGGTGCTGAACGGCGCGCGCGGCCTCGTGCTGTGGGACGAGGACGATACGATCGTGCATGCCAACGCCACGCCTGGTCTGCGTGCTGCCGCTTACCGGCCGCTGTTCGCAGCGCTGCACGGCACGTTCGGGCAGGCGATGCGGGGGGCGGTGCCGGTGACCGATCCGGTGGCGATCCTGTATTCGCCGGTGAGTTTCCGGGTGCAGTGGATGCTCGATCACCGCCCGCTGGGCGATGCCTGGATGCACCGCGA
>JARLIJ010000251.1 GCA_031291795.1 Acetobacteraceae bacterium
ATGGAGCATATCGAGGAAGCCGGCATCCATTCCGGCGACTCGGCCTGCTCGCTGCCGCCCTACACGCTGTCCCCCGCCATGGTCACCGAACTGAAGGCGGAAACCGAGGCGATGGCCAAGGCGCTGGGCGTCGTCGGGCTGATGAACGTGCAGTACGCCATCAAGGACGACACGATCTTCGTGCTGGAGGTGAATCCCCGCGCCTCCCGCACGGTGCCGTTCGTCGCCAAGGCGACCGGCGTGGCCGTGGCCAAGGTCGGCGCCCGCGTGATGGCCGGCGCCAAGCTTGCCGACTTCCAGCTCGACGACCAGGCGGTTGCCGCCCATGTCGCGGTGAAGGAAGCCGTGTTCCCGTTCGGCCGCTTCCCCAACGTCGACACCATCCTCGGCCCGGAGATGAAATCGACCGGCGAGGTCATGGGCCTCGATGCCAGCTTCGAGCGTGCCTTCGCCAAGGCCCAGCTCGGCGCCGGCGTCATCCTGCCGCAGCAGGGCACCGTGTTCCTGTCCATCAAGGACGCCGACAAGAAGGGCGTGCCGGCCCTGGCCCGTCGCCTGACCGAGATGGGATTCGCCATCCTGGCCACCCGCGGCACCGCTTCCCGCATCCGGGATGCCGGTTTGCCGGTGACCGTCACCAACAAAGTCCTGGAAGGCCGCCCGCATTGCGTCGACGCCATCCGCTCGGGGGAGGTGCAACTCGTGATCAACACCGCCTCCACCCCGCAGTCGGTCGCGGACAGCTTTGCCATCCGCCGCAGCGCCCTGACCCATGGCGTTCCGCACTACACAACCATGGCAGGCGCCCGCGCCGCTGTGCACGCGATTGCCGCCCTAAAGGCGGGGACGCTTGAAGTTGCGCCTCTCCAGTCCTACTTTCGCGGTTCGTTCTGAGCCTGACGCTGCGGACGGACCCGGCCCGCCCGTCTGCTTGGCTGTGACCGAAGTCTCCTTTTCACCCCCGCAATCGACCAGTTGAGGACCACGCCGTGCAGAAGTTTCCGATGACCGCGCCCGGTTTGCTGCGGTTGGAACAGGAACTCCGCCAGCTCAAGGCGGAGGAGCGTCCGTCGATCATCCGCGCGATCGCCGAGGCGCGGGCGCATGGCGATCTTTCGGAAAATGCAGAATACCACGCCGCGCGAGAACGCCAGTCCTTCGTCGAGGGCCGCATCGCGGAACTGGAGGAAGTCATCTCCGCGGCCGAGGTGATCGACCCGTCCTCGCTGGTGGGCGATCATGTGAAGTTCGGCGCCCATATCCGCCTGGTCGATGAGGAGAGCGAAAAGGAGTCCGCCTACCAGATCGTCGGCGTCTATGAGGCCGACATCAAGCAGGGACTGCTGTCGATCTCTTCGCCGCTGGCCAAGGCGTTGATCGGCAAGAAGGTCGGCGACACCGCCTCGGTCCCCGCACCGGGCGGCGACCGCTCTTACGAGATCCTCAGCATCAAGTTCGTCTGAGGCGGCCGGCATGGTTACCCTGGCCGACGTTCAGGCGGCGTCGGCGCGTATCGCCGGGCGCGTCATCCGCACCCCGACCCTTGCCAGCGACGCGCTGTCGCGGGCGACTGGTGCCGAGGTGGTGCTGAAGCTCGATAACCTTCAGGTCACCGGCGCGTTCAAGGAGCGCGGTGCCGCCAACCGATTGGCATTGCTGACCGCGGACGAGCGCGCCCGCGGCGTGATCGCGATGTCCGCCGGAAACCACGCCCAGGCCGTTGCCCGTCATGCCCAGTTGCTGGGCGTATCGGCCACGATCGTGATGCCGAAATTCACCCCCGCGACCAAGGTGACCCGCACCGCCGCGTGGGGTGCGCATGTCGTGCTGCATGGCGAGACGCTGGCCGAATCGGCCGCCCACGCCCGCGAGCTCGCCGAGAAGAACCAGCTCGTCTTCGTGCATCCGTATGACGATGAGGCGGTGATGGCCGGCCAGGGTACGCTGGCGCTGGAACTGCTGGAAGACGTGCCGGACCTGGATGCGATCGTCATCCCGGTCGGCGGCGGCGGCCTGCTTGCCGGCTGCCTGGTGGCGGCGATGGCACTGCGCCCCGGCATCGCGGTCTACGGCGTGGAGTGTGAGGCCTATGCCCCGATGGCCCAGCGCATCGCCGGCCGCGCTGTGTCGGTGGGCGGGGCAACCATCGCCGAAGGCATCGCCGTGCGCGATATCGGCGAGCTGCCGTTCGAGCTGGTGCGCCGCAGGGTGACCGACGTGCTGGTGGTGCCCGAACGCGCCATCGAGGAAGCCATTGGATTGCTCGTCGAGGGTGCCAAGACGGTGGCCGAGGGCGCCGGTGCGGCCGGTGTCGCCGCCCTGCTGACCTATGGCGACGTGTTCCGCGGCAAGAAGGTTGGCGTCGCCGTGACCGGCGGCAACATCGATGCGCGCATCCTGTCGAACGTGCTGCTGCGCGACCTGCTGCGCGACGGGCGCCTGCTGCGGCTGCACCTGCAGATCCCCGACCGTCCGGGCGTGCTGGCGGACATCGCCGGCAAGATCGGCGATTCCGGCGGGAATATCATCGAGGTTTCGCACCAGCGCCTGTTCGCCGCCTCGTCCGTGCAGGCCGCGGAGCTGGAGGTGATGGTGGAAGCACGCGACCCGCTGCATGCGTCCGCGATCGTGGAGGCGCTGGAAACCAGCTACGTCGTGCGCCGGGTCTGAGCCCAGGCGCACCTCACCGCTTGTCGGGGTAGCACTGCCCGTAATCATACGGCGCGGCCGGCGGGGAGGTCGTCGGGCCGCCGGTGGCGCCGCAATTGGGAATGATCGAGACGGTATGGCGTGGGCCGGTCGCCATGCCCTGGGCACAGCCTGCCAGCACGACGGCCAGCCCCATCAAGCCGACGAGTTTCGTGATCACTGTCCTGCCTCCGCATGAACAACGGCACGGCCTGCCCGTAACCCGCGGGCCGTTCGCGTGGATCGCAGCTGTCCGGTGGCACCTGCCATGCGCCGAATCACCTGCCGCCATTACTGGCATATGGTCGGTGGGCGAGGGAGCGGGAGGCCAGGGATCAACCATACCCGGGAATTTTTCCTGTGCGGCCGGGCTCACGGCGGGGCAGCGCGCTTGCGGCCTGCCGCCGGTTTCGCTTTCGGCTTGGCGCGAGCCGCCCGAACGGCTGCCGCCATCGCGTTGCGCGCCCAGGCCTGGAGTGTGTCGGCCTGGTCCAGCAAGTCCGGCGGACAGTGCCAATACGAGTGGAGCGTATGGGTGCCGTGCCTGGTGTCGTAGCTGAAGGGCGCCTCGCCGGCGGCCTCGTAGTCGCCACGGTTGGCGTCGTCGACCTTGAAGAACAGCTCGTCGCCGACGATCAGGCCGAACATGGTGCCGCCCATGAACAGGCCGACGCCGCCGAACATTTGCCGCGCTGAAACGGGGCCGAGCGGGGCAAGCAGTTCCAACAGATATGCAGTGGGTCCGTCGGTCGGGCGCATGGTGCACGCTACAACCAGCAGGGCGGCGCGCAACAGCGGTACGGCGGTCGCCCCGCCGGTCAGGCGCGCCAGCCCTCAAGCAATGTCGGGCCGACCGTGTCGTGTTCCGACCGATATTTCTCCCTCTCTCCTTGCGGTCCCCTTGCGCGCACGGCCATCGCCTGTGGCGTAGTCTCGGCTCGGCGATGCCGGGTGGAATCGGAAAAGCAAGGAAGGCTCTGGCACAGATTGAGATGGATGAAGGGCACAGATTGCACGGAAAGAAGCGAAGGCGCTGGAACGGGGTCGAACAGCCGGCGCCATGCCCGAACCGACCTGGCTGTTGGGACGGAGCCCCGAGCTTGGATGGAACTCCGAGCGGCAGGACATATCCATTGGACGTCGCATCGCCACCGCTTGGATGGAGCATCCGCGCCGGCGGCTGGTTGGCCCGGGCGGCCGTTGATCCAGGCCTTCCAGGGAGAAACCGTAATAATGAACAGCGGAACGCCCTTGTTTCCCTCTCCGTGTAATCTGTACCTTTCATCTATCTAAATCTGTGTTAGATTCTTCTTCTTCCTTGCTTCTACACGCCCCAGCCAGCTGCACGCCTCCTAAGCCCGAGGGTGCGTCTTCCGCCACACGTCCAGCAGCTTCGCCTCGTCGACCGACGTGTAGCGCTGCGTGGTCGACAGGCTCGCATGCCCGAGCAGATCCTGGATCGAGCGCAGATCCGCGCCACCGGCGAGCAGGTGCGTGGCGAATGAGTGCCGCAATGCGTGCGGCGTCGCGTGTTCGGGGAGTCCGTTCAGCCGGCGGTACGCCCGCATCGTGCGCTGCGCCACGCCGGGGTCCAGCCGCTTGCCGCGGGCGCCCAGGAACAGCGGGGCATCGGGCTGCCGGTTCGGGTGCAGCCTCAGCCACGCGCCGATCGCGGCCCGTACTGCCGGCAGCACGGGCACGATCCGCTCCTTCGAGCCTTTCCCCACCACCCGGAGCATCGCATCGGACCCGGCCAGCGGTGCATCGCGCACGTTCAGCGCCAGCGCCTCGGCGATGCGCAGCCCGCAGCCATAAAGCAGCGTGAACAGCGCCGTGTCGCGCGCCTGGATGGCGGCGACGTCGGACAGTTCGCCCACGTCCTCCACCACGCCGCGCGCCTGCGCCGGAGCCAGCGCGCGGGGGATCGGCCGCTTGCTGCGCGGCGTCGCGACCAGCCGCACCGCTGGATTATCCACGCCGTGCCGCCGTGCCAGGTAGCGGAAGAAGCTGCGCACCGCCGACAGGTGCCGTGCGCGGGTGGCGTTCACCGCACCCTCGGCAGCCAGCGCGGCCAGCCAGGCCCGCACATCCGCCTGCCGCAACGCACCCAGCGTTGCCAGGTCCGGCTCGCCGCCCAGATGCTGCGTCAGGAAGCCCAGGAATGACGCGAGGTCGGTGCCATAGGCCTCCACCGTCAGGGGAGAGGCACGCCGCTCACGGGCCAGCCAATCGAGCAACGCAGCGCGCGCCTCGATCCCGGTCATTGGCGTCCCATGCTCATCGGTGCCCCGGACCGGTCAAAGCGCCGGGGGGTGATCGGCGTCCCATGCTCATGGGCGCCTCGCCCCCATCACCGGCCGAGGGCGGCGCCGATGGCGCGGCCGAGGAAGCCGAGGGCACCGGCACCCTGGTTCGGCTCCAGCGTGCCGGGTTCGCGGGCCAGCAGCGCGAGCAATGCGGGCGGTCCTTCGCCGGGCACCAGCACCAGGGCGTCGTGCCGCGCCAGGCCCGCGGCCTCGGCGTGCAGCAGCCGCGCATCGCTCACCATGTCGCGGAACAGCACCTGGCGGCCGCCGAGCAGGCGGGCGACAGTGCCAGGGGGGAGTTCCTGGGTTCCAGCCTCGATCGCCTCCATGCCGAGGTGCACGGCATCGACCGCGAGGATGCCCGGCATCTCCTGCCCGATGCAGTCGAATGGATCGGCGGACCGCAGCAGCGCCAGCACGGCCTCCTGCACGCGCCCGGCCAGGCCGGCAGCCGCTCGTCCGGCCGCCAGCACGTCGTCGGCGCGTTCGGTCATCGCGGCGGCATGCGCCCGTTCGGCCAGCACCATCGCCGCCATGTGGTCGGCGAAGACTTCCCCATGCACCCGCACGGGCGGGGTCAGGATGCGATAGAGCGCTGGGTTGTCCGCCAGCCAGGACGGATGGGCGCGCAGGAATGCCGTCACCAGGGCGGCATCCGCCTCGCCCGCTGTTCGTTCGGGTGCCGCCACCGTCAGGCGATCTGCTGGCCGGTCTTCTTCCAGTCGGCAAGGAAGTTCGCCAACCCCTTGTCGGTCAGCGGATGGTTGAACAGCGCGCGCAGCACTGCCGGCGGCAGGGTCGCGACATGGGCGCCAATCTTGGCTGCCTCGATGACATGCAGCGGGCTGCGGACGGAGGCGACCAGGACCTCGGTCTTGAACGGGTAGTTGCGGTAGATCGCCATGATGTCGGCGATCAGGTCCATGCCGTGCAGGCCGATGTCGTCCAGCCGGCCGATGAACGGG
>JARLIJ010000252.1 GCA_031291795.1 Acetobacteraceae bacterium
GGCCTGTTCGTCGTCGGCGAGCATTTCCAGCGCGTCGAGCACTGCCTGCTGGGGGTGAAGGGCGCCACCATCGCCGACCTGCGGCGGGCCCACTCGCACACCGTGGCGCTGGGCCAGGTCCGCCGCATCCTGCGCAGCCTGGAACTGGTGCCGGTGGTGGAGGGCGATACCGCCGGCTCCGCCCAGCTTGTGGCGCAATGGGGCAACAAGGCGGAGGCGGCGATCGCGTCCTCGCTGGCAGCCGAGATCTACGGGCTCGATATCCTGCGCGCCAATGTCGAGGACGCGGCGCACAACACCACAAGGTTCTACGTGATGGCGCGCCAGCCGGTGACGCCGGATCCCGGGCTGGCCGACCTGATGACGACCTTCGTGTTCAGGGTGCGCAACGTGCCGGCGGCGCTCTACAAGGCGCTGGGCGGGTTCGCGACCAACGGCGTGAACATGACCAAGCTGGAGAGCTACATGGTGGGCGGCGAGTTCACCGCCACGCAGTTCCTGTGCGACGTGGACGGGCACCCCGAACAGCCGGCACTGCGCCGCGCGCTGGAGGAGCTGTCGTTCTTCTCGACCGAGGTGCGGGTGCTGGGGGTCTATCCCGCCGCGCCGTTCCGGCTGGCGCAGGCGGACGGGGCGTAGCCTCAAGGCGCCTTCCCGTAGCATGCCGCGCGGGGCGCTGCCCTCCCACGAAGATGCGCCGGGCATGGTGCTGATCCAGGAGGCGATGGTCCTCTGTGGGCCGACAGGCCGGAACCATTAGCCGCTGGCAACTGCGCGGCAGCGGCATTCTTGTCACCTGATCCGAGCGATATGCCGCGGGGCTGGCGCGGCCAGGTCAGCGCGTCGGCGGACGATTCATTGCAGGGTGAAACGCAGCGGGATCATCAGCTCCATCTGCGGTGCGGTCATCTCGGGCGGGAACGCCGGCAAGGGTTCGGCGCGGGCGATCCAGGCCTGCGCCTCGCCGTCGAGGTCGGGGTAGCCGGAACTGCGCGCCAGCGACATCGCCAGCACCTGGCCGAAGCGGCTCAGTGTGACGCGCATCAGTACGACTCCCTGTTCGCGGCGCAACTGGGCGGCGCGGGGAAACCGGCGAAACTGCGCGAGGCGGGCGACGAGCCGCCCCTGCCAGGTCGTCAACACCTGCCCGGACGGCGGTGCCGCGGCTTGTTGGGGAGCGGCCGGTTGGGGTGTGGCGGCGGCGGGCGGCGGAGCGGTCGGTGGCGGCAGGGCGGCGGCCTGGGCAGTTCGTGTCGCTGGCGGTTCGGCCGCATGGCGGGGCTGCGGCGGACGTAGGGGCGGCGGCGGGGGCAGCGGCAGTGCCACGTCGTCGCCCTGTGACACCGGTGGAGCCGAGGTCGGGGGCGGGGCGGTCGGCACAGGTTGGGAGGCCTGGGTGGGTGGTACCTGTGGCAGCGCAGGTTCGGGTGACGGCTGGGCGCTTGTCGGCGGCGGGGCAGCGGGCGCGACCTGCGCCGGCGATGGTTCGGGCGCCGGAGTGGCCGTCGGCTGTGGCGGCGCCGGGGCAACGGGCGTGGCCTGCGCCGGCTGTGGCGCCGGCGCCGGTTCGGCGGTCAGGTCCAGCATGATCGCCTTGGGCACCGGCGGTGCGACGGCGGACGCCGACCGCAGCAGCAACCAACCGCCGGCATGCAGCGCAACGACCACCGCCAGGCTGACACCCCAGGGCACGCCGATGCGGCCAGGCGCCATGCCGCGTGCGCGCCTGCGCGACGCCCCGCTCATGGCGCGGCCGGCGCCTCCAGGCCGACCAGCGCCACCTTCAGGTACCCGGCATCCCGCAACGCGTCGAGCGCCTGCATCACCGCCTCATACGGCACGGTCCGGTCGCCGCGCAGGAATACGCGCCGGCTGCGGTCGCCGGCACTCGCGGCATCGAGCGCGGCCCGCAGGCCGGCCTGCGTCACCGGCGCATCGCCCAACGCCAGGCTGCGATCGGCCTTCAATGTCAGGAAGATCGCCGTGTCCGGCCGAGGCACGCGCTGCGCGGAGGCGGTCGGCAACGCCACCGGCACGTCCACCGTCGCCAGCGGTGCGGCGACCATGAAGATGATCAGCAGCACCAGGATCACGTCGATGAACGGCGTAACGTTGATCTCGTGCGTCTCGGCGAGTTCGTCGTTGTCGCCGCCTGCAAGGTTCATCGCCATGCTAGTCCGCCGCCGCGCCCGGTTGGTCGAGCTCGCGCGACACCAGGCGCTGGATTGCTGCCGACAGGTCGGCCAGCGTCGCGCGATAGCTCCCGATGCCGCGGGCGAACAGATTGTAGATCACCACAGCGGGAATCGCGGCGACCAGGCCGGTTGCCGTGGCGAGCAGCGCCTCCGCGATACCGGGCGCCACGACGGCGAGGTTGGTGGTCTGCGCCTGCGAAATGCCGATGAAGCTGTGCATGATGCCCCACACCGTGCCGAACAGCCCGACAAACGGGGCCGTTGCCCCGATCGTCGCCAGCGGCCCGGTGCCGTGGGCCATCTGCCGCCCCGCCGCTGCCTCCAGTCGATGCAGCCGTGACGCGACCCGTTCCTTCACCCCCGCCGGCTCGCAACCCGCGGACAGCCGAAGCTCGTTTGCGGCCGCTGTCAGCATCGCAAGTTGCACGCTGCCGGCTGCATCTTGTTGCAGGCGAGCCTGCCAGACGGTCAGCGAAGGCGCGTCGTCGGCGCCGGCCAGCGCACGTTGCACCGAACGCCGTGCCAGCAGGAACCGCGATCCTTTCGAGAGGAGTATGGTCCAGGTGGCGACCGAGGCCAGCACCAGCCCGACCAGCACCAGCTGCACGACGATGTCGGCATGCAGGAACATCGCACGCAGCGACAGGTCCTGCGGCAGCAATGTGCTGGGGATCGCGATGGCCTGGCCCATCAGAAGTCGAACTCCAGGCTGGCCACGAAGGTGCGCGGCGCCCCGAGATAGGCGGTGTTGGCGCCAGGGCTGCCGACGATGTTGCCGTCGGCGATCGACACGTAATACCGCTGGTCGGTCACATTGATCACCTGGAAGCGGCCGGTCACCTGATGGGTCAAAACCGGCATCGTGTAGCGCACGCCAAGATCCAGCGTCGCATAGCTCGGCGCGAACGAATAATTGGTATTGGTGGCAGCTCGGTTGCTCTCGTAATGCACCGCGCCGGTCAGTCCCAGACCCGGAACGAAATGCGGGTGGTAGTCGACCAGGAAGTCGCTCTTGACATTCGGCACGCCCACCACGAGCTTGCCGTCGGTGGTAGAATTGCCAGTCCCGAGCAGCCTCGCATCGATATAGGTCAGGCCGCCGAACACGCTGAGGTCGGGGGTGACGTTGCCCTGCACAAACATCTCCATGCCGTTGTTGCGCTGCGTGCCGACGACCGAAAAGATGTTGGTCGCGGCATTGGTCGCGGCGAGCGGTCGTGTCATATGAAACCCATCGAGCGTGATCAGCAGGTCCTTGGTGACGGCGTATTTGGCACCGATCTCGTATTGCTTGTCCTGGTAAGGCGCCATGAACTGATTGACATTCGCCGTGCCGGCCGGTGCCTGGTCGCCTTCCTCCACGCTCTCGGCATAGGTAGTGTAGAGCGTGAGCCTGGGGACAGGCTTGTAGATCAGGCTGACGGTCGGGCTTAGCGCACCATCGCGCTGATCGGAACTGGTGACCTTGCCGGCCACGTTGTAGCTCGTCGAGTGGATGAACGACGTGCTCAGCACGCCCTGCAGCGCCCACTGTTCGTTGAAATGGATCATGTCCCCGACAATGATCGACTGCTCGGTCAGCATCGCGGACTCATACTGCCCGCCATTGGCCGGCAATGGCTGCCACGGCAGTACGACGGGATTGGCCAGGGTGGAGGTACCAAGCATCGTGGCGATGGAGTTGCGATAGGAATATTGGTTGTTGATGAAACCGTTGGTGCCGATCGTCACGTCGTTGCGCATTCCGAGAATATCGACATGGCCATTGAGCGATGCGGTGTTGCTGCCGATGGTGAAATGCGGGATCGCGGTGAAGTTCTTGGTGACGGTGAAGTCGCCGGCATTGTCGGTCATCGTGTTGGTGATGCCGAACAGGTTGCGGACGGCATTCTGGTAGAGCCCGCCGACCTCCATGCTCCAGTCCTGGTTGAACGTATGCTTGATCTTGACGAGCCCGGTGTCGGTGATCAGGTCGGCGCCAGCCCCCGGCTGGCCGTAGCCGATGCGGGTCGGATCGACCGCCTTGGGCAGCAGCGTGCTCTTGCCGCCGTCATAGACGATGCTGCCCGGCAGGCCGGTCGAATTGGTCTGGTAATGGCTGTAGTCCGTTTCTAGAACGGTCTGGTCATCCAGGTGGAAGTCAAGGTCGGCGCTGAACAGGGTGCGGTTGAGGTTGCTGCCGGAGACGTAGTCCTCGCCCTCGCCATGCACGAGGTTGACACGATAGCCGACCTTGTTGTCCGGTCCGGTGCGCCCGCCAAGATCGACCTGTTCGGTAAAGATGCCGTTGGAATCGAAGCCTTCGATGAAGCGTTCGAGCGGCGTGTCGGTGGGTCGTTTAAGGATGTAGTTGAATACGCCAGCGGGGGTCTCCGGGCCGTAGAGTGAGCCGGCAAGGCCGTTCAGCACCTGGATGCCGGACAGATTCTCGGTCGGTATCGCGGTGGTGCCGATGATATTGAGGCCGTCGAGCCGCGTGTTCTGCACGATGCTGCTCTGGAAACCGCGCGACTGCGGGCGGGAGACTTCGAAGCCCTGCTGGTCGCGGACCTCAACCGAGGGCAGAAAGCGCAGCGTGTCGTTCACCGTGCGGGCCTGCTGGTTGACCATCACGTCCTCCGGCACGACCGAAATCGAAGTTGGCGTGTTGAGCACTTGCTGGTTGCCAAGCGGCCCGACTGTTGCGGTGGGCGTGTTGTATTGCGGCTGGGTGGCGTAGCCCCCGGTAGCGGCGGGCGCGCTGACGTTCACTTCCGGGAGTTGCAGCGGTGCAGTCGACGCGGTCGGCTGTGACTGTGACTGTGACTGTGCCGAGGGCGGAGTGGGCGTGGTGGCCGATTGGGCCTGGGCGGAACCGGCGAGGCCCGCGGTGAGGCCTGCCAAGGCAAGCACGGCAATGGTCGCGCTTGCGACGCCGGTAGCGTTCATCGAGACACCTCTGGTCGGCTGGCCAAACAGACCAGCAGGACTGACATGTCGCGCGTTATACCCAGACAAACATAGCGTGCAAGGCACAGGCAGTCACACTCGGACACAGAATGGAGGTTTTTTTGCCATCATTGCCGATATTTTAGGTTTTTTGTTCGATTTTGAAAAAAACAGTGGCATTTTACAACGTCTATACCAAACAGTATTGGAATAGACTGCACAGGAACGCTCGGCCCGACCCTGTTCGCAGACATGGTCTGCCAGAGCGTTCTCCGACCGGCACCCCGCCCCTCGACCGTCCGGCGGCTCTCCGCGCCGGAAGCGACGCCCCGGTTCAGCG
The DNA here is from genome assembly GCA_031291795.1 of Acetobacteraceae bacterium. Lineage (GTDB taxonomy): Bacteria > Pseudomonadota > Alphaproteobacteria > Acetobacterales > Acetobacteraceae > Rhodopila. Next base: position 5,464 of record JARLIJ010000252.1, read on the forward strand.
AGCCGCGGTGGCAGCCGAGCTATGGCGTCACGGAGCGATGCCCGATTTCGTAGGAAATCTCCTGCGCTGCCGCGGTCATCTGCCGCGCGAGCCGCTCGAACCGGTCCGCGCCGATGTCCAGCACGGTGCCGACCGCGCTGATCGCCGCGATGACCCGCCCCTCCACGTCCATGACGGGGGCGGCGACGCAGCGGATGTTGGCGAGGTCCTCCTCGTCGTCGAACGCCCAGCCGCGGGCGCGGACGCCGGCGAGATGCTCGCGGAACCGCGCAGGGTCCGTGATTGTGTTGGGGCCGTTCCGGGTCCAGGCGATGGCACGCAGCGTGTCGTCCAGCTCCGCCTCCGGCAGCCACGCGAGCAGCACCTTGCCCAGCGATGAGCTGTGCAGCGACAGGCGTTTGCCGATCCAGGTGTTGACGCGGATCTCGTGCTGTCCCTCGACCTTCACGAGGTAGATCGCGGCATGTCCTTCCCGGACGCCCAGGTGGCAGGTGAGGCGCACCTCGTCCGCCAGCTTGCGCAGCGGGGGCAGGGCCTGGCGCTCGATCTGGCGCAGGTTGCTTGCCATGCTCCCGAGTTCGAACAGCCGCAGCCCCAGCACATAGCCACGATCCCGCCGCATCGTCAGGGCGCCAAGCTGGCAGAGGGTGCTGACCAGGTGATGACAGCTGCTGTTGGGCAGCCCAAGCCGCTTGCGGATGGCGGCGAATCCCAGGCCGGGCTCGTTCGCGATCAGGTCGAGGATCGCGAAGCCCTTGGTCAGGGCGGGGGCCGCCGATCTCGTTTCTTCGGGCGGGGGTGGGCTGACGGTTCCGACGCTCATGTCGAGGCTCGCGCTGCTCGGGCGGTGGCTCTGGTGTGGCCCGTCGCTCTGGTGTGACGCGTGCCGGGACGGGCCGACAAACACCCCTGTCGATGGGGTTTCATCTTGATGGTTTCGCGGAATATCGATATATCCTCCCTTATATGGAAACACGAGTTCCATATACGGAATTAACAAGGCGAAGGCAAGAGTCATGGCCTCAGGAAACTTCCACGGCGTCATCACGCCCGTTCCGACGATCGTTCAGGAGAGCGGGCGGTTCGATCAGGAGGGCATGGGCGTGCTGCTCGACCGGCTGGTCCGGTCGTCGGTCAATGGCCTGCTCATCCTCGGCAGCGCGGGCGAGTTCTTCCAGATCCAGGCGGCAGAGCGAAAGGCGATCGCCGCCTACAGCGTGGCCCGCGTCGGTCACCGCATCCCGGTGCTGATCGGCATCGCCGACTGCGCAACCGAACAGGTGATCGAACTGGGCCACCACGCGGCACAGATCGGGGCCGATGGGGTGGTGGTGGTCAATCCGTACTATGCGCCCCTGAGCACGGAGCGGCTTTATTTGCACTATCGCAGGATCGCCCAGGCCGTGAGTGTCCCTGTCCTGCTCTACAACTTCCCGGCCATGACCGGGCAGGACCTGGCACTGGACCTGGTGACGAAGCTCGCCCTCGACTGCCCGAATATCGTCGGGATCAAAGACACCATCGACTGCGCCAGCCATATCCGCCAGTTCATCATCGACGTGAAATCGGTCCGTCCCGACTTCGCGGTCTTCGCCGGCTTCGACGAATACATCATGCACACGCTGCTGCTGGGCGGTGACGGCGCGATCCCGGCGTCGTCGAATTTCGCGCCCGAACTCACCTGCGGCCTGTACAAGGCGTTTCGCACCGGGGATTTCAGCCAGGTGGCGGACCTGACGCGCCGGCTTGGCGTGCTCTCGGCCATGTATGCGCTGGACACGCCGTTCTTCGGGGTCGTCAAGGAAGCGATCCGCATGACCGGCTCCGACCTGTCCGGGGCCGTGGTCGCGCCGGCGACCGTCCCGGATGAGGAGACCAGGCAGAAGCTACGCAAGATCCTGGTGCGGGCAGGCGTCCTGCCCCGCTAGCCGCGCGCGGTGGGCCATCGCGCCAACCGCCCCACGCATCGCAAGGTATCCAACCGCACATCCCCCCAACGCCGCCCGGATCGGCCGCCCTCATCCGGAAAACAGGAAACGTCCAGATGACCAATCGAATGATCCTCAACGAGACATCCTACTTCGGTCCGGGCGCGCGCGCCCAGGTGGTCGAGGAGGTCAAGCGCCGCGGCTTCCGCAAGGCCCTCATCGTCACCGATACGGTCCTGATGAAGGCGGGCGTCGTCGGCAAGGTGACGCAGCTGCTCGATGCGGCCGATCTCGCCTATGACATCTACGACGCCGTCATGCCCAACCCGACAATCAAATGCGTCACCGCCGGCGTCGCGGCGTTTTGCGCCGCCCCCGCCGACTATAATATAGCCAAC
>JARLIJ010000044.1 GCA_031291795.1 Acetobacteraceae bacterium
CGGCGTGACGGTGACGTGTTTGCCTTCGGGGTCGGCGGCGACCGCAGCGAATGCGATCAAGGAAAACAGGGCGGCAGTTCGCCAGACTCGCATACCAAATCGCCTCCAGGGGGAAACACGCTTGGCCCCTGATGCGCCTTCCACCCCGGCGCAGGCGTTGATCCAGATCAAGCATTGGCAATCGGCAAAACAGGGTGGGTTGCCGTGGCCGCCGGATCGCCACGGAGACCGCGTGCCGCACGCCGCGTTCGGCGATGGCCGCCCCCCGCCCGGCCCGGTGCGCACCCTGCTGCGCGTCAGCATGCGTGCGCCCGACGCGGTGATCCGCGCGCGCGCCGACGGACGGTAAGCCCGCCTGGCGTCCCTCAGTCCGCGAACACCCCCACCGGCGCGCCCGCCACCGGCGCTGCCATCCGGAACAGCCCGCCCAGCGTGGGTTGCGCCGCCAGCACCTCGGCCGGCTTGCCCTCCCGCAGCGACGTCACGAACAGCCCGCCCGCGGCGAAGCATGGCATGGTCGGCCCCGTCACCGGGAAATCCACCGTCCGCAGCAGCGTCCCCGCGGGCGAGAAGCAGTTCACGTGCCCCACCGACGGGGCCGCCGACCAGTAGTTGCCGTCCGCATCCACCGCGGCGCCGTCCGGCCGCCCGACCTCGGCGCTTACCTTCACCACCACCCGGTGCGCGCGCATGTCCCCGGTCGCGGGATCGAAGTCCCACGCCTCGATGAACGAGGCCGTCGAATCCGAGTGGTACATCGTCCGCCCATCCGGCGACCACGCCAGCCCGTTCGACCCGGCATAACCCGCAGCCCGCGTCTCAACCCGCCCGTCCGGTGTGACCCGGTACAGCGAGGCGGTCGGCTGGCGCGGCGAGCCCAGGTCGATCCCGCCCACCCAGAACGCGCCATCCGGCCCGACCTTGCCGTCGTTCAGCCGGTTCGTCGCCGGCAGCGCCATCGTCCCCGTCAGCTCGGTCAGCCCCCCCGACACGGGATCGAACAGCACCACCCGATCGCGCAGCGCCACCACGAGCCGCCCCGAGCGGGCCAGGCCGAAGCTGGCCACCACGTCGGGAAGGTCCCAGCCGGACCGCGTCCCGTCATCCACCCCATAGGCCAGCACCCGCTTGCCGGGGATGTCGGCGAACAGCACCCGCCGGTGCGCCGCGTCCCACACCGGAGACTCGCCTACGCCGCAACCGCTGTCCCAGACCAGTTCGAACGTGCTCATCCTGCCCTTCCTGTCCTTCCCCTTGGGGCGTCAGCCGCGCCTGACATTCCAGAACACCGGGCTGCCCTTCAGGATGCCTGTCAGGTTGCCCTGATAGGCGGTCGGCATGAAATACTGCCCCAACGGGATGTAGGGCACGTCCTGGAAGGCCTGCAGCTGCATCTGGTCGGCCAGCATCTTCTGCGCGGCCTGGTCCGGCGCGTCGAACCAGGCGTTGCGCAGCGCCTCGATCTTCGGGCTGTCGGGCCAGCCTGGCGCCGCCGCCCGCCCGTTGCCGCGCAGAAAGACGTGGCCCGCCGGGTTGACCATGTCCAGGCCCGCCCATGAGGTGTGGAAGATGTTCCAGCCGCCCTGCGCCACCGGATCGGTTTTTACCCGCCGCTGCACCAGCGTGGCCCAGTCCATCGCCGGTGCCTCCACGTTCATGCCCAGCCGGTGCAGCAGGTCGGCGGTGATCTCCGCCAGCGCCTTCGCGCTCGCGATGTCGGTCGGCGTCAGCACCACCACCTTCTCACCCGCGTAGCCGGCCTCGCCCAGCGCCCGCTTCACCGCATCGAGGTCGCGCGGCCCGGTCAGCGCCGGCATCCCCGCCTCCGAGGCCAGCGGCGTGCCGGGACAGAAATACCCCACCCGGTCGCGCCACAAGGACGGGTCGGTGCCGACCATCCCCACCATGTAGTCCGCCTGCGTCACCGCGCCCACGATCGCCCGCCGCAGCGCCGGGTTGTCGAACGGCGGCACCAGGTGGTTGAACCGCATGGTGGCGACGAAGCCGGTCGGCACCGTCGTCTCGATCGTCAGGCTGGACTGGCGGCGCAGCAGCGGCAGCAGGTCCGCGTCCGGGCTGAGCCACCAGTCGATCTCACCCCGCTGCAACGCGGCGGCCACGGTGGAGGGATCGGGCATGATCCGCCACTCGACCCGATCGAAATGCGCCACCTTGGGGCCGCTGGTGCCCTCCGGCGTGCCGTCCGGCCGCGGCACATAGGCCGTGTTGCGCTCATAGACCACCAGCGCGCCGGGCACCCGCTCGTCCGCCTTGTAGCGATACGGCCCGCTGCCCACCATCTCCGTCACCTGCGTGAACGGGTCCGTCGCCGCCAGCCGCGCGGGCATGATCGGGCACATGCTGGGCGGCGTCTTGGCCAGCGCGTCGGGCAGCAGCGGGAAGGGCGCCTTCAGGCGGAACACCAGGGTCTTGTCGTCCGGCGCCTCGATCGCGTCCGTGGCGGCCATCAGCGCCTGGCCGAACCCGTCGCGCGCCCCCCAGCGCCGCACCGAGGCCGCAGCATCGCGCGCCAGCACGCGCTCCCCGTCATGGAACGCCAGGCCGTCGCGCAGGGTGATCTTCCAGGTGCGGCCGTCATCCTCGGAAACGGCGCCCGCGGCCATCTGCGGCTGCGCGCGGAAGCTGGCGTCCAGGCCAAACAGCGTGTCGAACACCAGGAAGCCGTGGTCGCGGGTCTGGTAGGTCGTGGTCCAGACCGGATCGAGCACCGCGATATCGGCCTGCGGGACGAAGGTCAGCACCTGCTTGCCCTGGGCGCGGGCGATCGCCGGGGCAGCCAACGGGGTGGCGAGCGCGGCGGCGCTGGCCTGCAGGAAGCGACGGCGATGCATGGCAGAACCCCCTCCGGACCGATCCGGCGGAGCGGACTACCACATCCCACGCCGGACTTCCCATGGCGCTCCGGCACGCTGCCTCACGGGATCGTGATGCGACGTGCCGTATTGACGCCGTCTCCAATCCGCATGCCGATGCGGCGGAACGAGAGGGTGCAATACGATGGGACGGTTCGGGGCGAGCCTGTTGGCAATCGGCGCGGTCGCAACGCTGGGGGGCGCGTTCCTGGTCGGGGGCGCGGCGGCGGCGGACCTCGTGACCTACTACCACGCCGGGGCGTGGGACGCGTTCAGCGGGCGCGGCGATGACGGGCGGCTGGTCTGCGGCATCGGCAACACCAATCCCGCGGACGGGCGCCGCCTCATGCTGCGCTTCACGATCGGCGGCGAGGACGTGACCTTCAGTGCCACCAAGCCGGCCTGGACGATCCCCGCCAACACACCGGCCCCGGTGGTGATGCAGGTCGGGCTGGACACGCCCTGGACCCAGCAGGCGACCGGCAATGCACAGATGATGAGCTGGACGCTGGACCGGACGGCGATCCAGGCGTTCGACGCCCAGTTCCGCCGCGCGTCGTCCATGACGCTGACCTTCCCGGATGGCAACGAGCCGCCGTGGACAGTCCCGCTGACCGGCTCGACCGCGATCAGCAACGCGTTCGGGCGGTGCATCACGGACCTGACGCAGCGCACCCGGGCGACTGGTGGCGCCCCGCCGTCCGCCGCCCCGTCGCAGGGGCCGACCCAGCCTTTCGCGACCCCGCCCGCCGGGGATGCGGCGCCGCCGCCGGCCCCGAGTGGCACGGCCCCGACCGGGGCTGGCGCATCGCAGCCGACTGCGCCGCGGTAAGGTGCATGCCCATTCCGGGTGGAGCGGTCTGGGGAGGGCAAGTCCTGCGACAGTCCACGCGGCGGTCGGCATGACTGAATATCAGCCGCCGTAGAGAATAACACTTCTCCCTCTCCCCTTGAGGGAGAGGGCCGGGGTGAGGGGGCGAGCCGCACCGCTGGAGGCGTTACTGCCGCCGCAACCTGAGTCGGTCTCAACGACGGCTGGTATGATATCACCGCGCGAAGCGCGTGTGTCCGCCAGGTCGCCCAACCGCCCACCTTGAACCTTCGCCCCCGCCCGTGCGGTAATCCCGGCCAACAAACCGGGAGCAAACGACCATGTCCAAAACCCAGTTCGGCCGGATCTTCCGCCCGCGTGACGCCTGGCTGGCCAAAGCGCCGCCCGAACCGATCATCGACCCCGACCTGCCGATCATCGACACCCACCACCACCTTTGGCAGCGCCCCGGCGACCCGCCGTTCCGCTATTTCCTGGAGGACTTCCTCGCCGACTGCGCCACCGGCCATAACATTGTCGGCAGCGTCTTCCTGCAATGCCACGCCATGCACCGTGCCACCGGTCCCGAACCGATGCGCCCGGTGGGAGAAACCGAGTTCGTCGCCGGCATCGCCGCCATGAGCGCTTCCGGCGCCTACGGTCCCACCAAAGTCGCCGCCGGCATCGTGGGCTATGCCGACCTGACCGCGGGCGACTGGGTGGAACCGGTGCTGGAGGCGCATATCCGCGCCGGTGGCGGCCGCTTCCGTGGCGTGCGGCACGCGGCCGGCCACGATCCCGATCCGATCATCGGCAACAGCGCGGACGACATGCAGCCCGGCCTGTATCTTCGCCCCGATTTCCGCGCCGGCCTCCGGCGCCTCTCCGCGCTCGGGCTTTCGCTGGACGCGTGGGGGTTTCATCCGCAACTACCCGACATCGTCGACCTCGCCCGCGCCTTCCCCGGCACCAACATCGTCATGGGCCATTGCGGCGGACCGCTGGGGTACGGCCGGCACGCCGGGCAGCCGCAGCAGGTGTTCGCCGATTGGAAGAAATCCGTCACGGACCTGGCAAAATGCCCGAACGTGACGATGAAGCTGGGCGGCATGATGATGCGCCTTGCGGCGTACGACTACCTCGCTTTGGACGCGCCCCCGTCGTCCGAACAGCTTGCCGCCCATTGGCGCCCCTATGTCGAAACCTGCATCGAGCTGTTCGGCGCCGACCGCTGCATGGCCGAAAGCAACTTCCCGGTCGAGAAGATGGGCATCGGCTTCGCGGCCCTGTTCAACGCCCTGAAGCGGCTGGCCGCCGGCTGCTCGGCCGATGAGAAATCGGCGATCTTTGCCGGCACCGCGCGGCGGGTGTACCGTCTGGAGTGTTGAGAGGTTTCCCATGGCCAAATTCCACTACAAGGTTGTCGCGCACGACGGTGGCTGGGCCTACAAGCTCGGCGACGTGTTCTCCGAACCGTTTCAAACCCGGGACGCTGCCCTCAAGGCGGCCAAGGTCGTCGCAGCCGAACAGCACGTGCCCGGCGACCTGGCACAGATCGAATACGAAGATGCAGCTGGCGTCTGGCATATTGAGGTCGCGGAGGGCGGCGACCGGCCGGACGTCGACGTCGAGGAATAGCGGGCGCCCGTCAGGCCCGGGACGGCCTGTGGCAGTGCCGGTTGCCTGCCTCGGCCGGACGGTCAGTCGGCCTCCTGCGCGGCCTCCATCTGCATGTCCAGTTCCATCGGCAACGGATGGAACTCTGCGTATCGGGCGCAGACATACAGGATCGCGGCGACGCCCAGGTATGACACCGCAACGGCTGGCGACGAGCCGATCGCAATCGCCTCGCCATGGATGAAGCCGAAGAAGGTGAACACGCTGCCGGCGAGGGCGAACATCGCCGCTTTCTCGAATGCCCGGTCGATGATGAACACCGCGATCGCGCCCAGCACGATGCCGCCCAGGACCGCGCCGTTGCCCAGCGTCTCCAGCCCGTCATACAGCACGCCCACCTGCGCCAGCTTGGCGTGGCCCAGCGCCGCGGCGCTGGTGCCGGCAGCCCCCAGCGCGTTGTCGATCTGCGTCTTGCCCCAGGCCGCGAGCTGCGGCAGCAGCGCCAGCACGATTGCCGGTGCATGGCGGTGCGGCGATTCCTGGAACGCCTGCGAACCGATCAGCATGCCGATATAGAGCAGGATCGGCAGGATCGCGACCACCGGGATCACCGCCATCATCAGCGCGATGATCCCGAACCAGGTCAGCACCAGCACGACGATGCCGGTCACGGCGGAATAGCCGATGCGTCCGCCCATCGCCTTCCAGCCGGGATGGCCGATATAGACCGCGTTGATGAACGGGTTGCCCAGCAGGCAGCCGATCAGGCTGATCACGCCGTCGGCGGTCAGCACGCGCGTGGTCGGGAAGCTGTCGCCGGCGGCGGCCGCACTCTCCACGTTGTCCAGTGCCTCGATCAGGTCGTAGATGCCGAACGGGATGGCGGTGACCATGATCACGCCGAGGAACCGGAAGCCGCCGAACACGTGGTCGACCGCGGGCAGCGGCACCGAAAATCCAAAACTTGCAACCGAGGCGCCGAGTTTTGCGAGGGTGAGGCTGCCGTAGTCCAGTCCGAACAGGTTCGACATCCAGGCGATGACCGTTCCGGCGGCGATCGCGACCAGCCCGCCCGGAACGCCGCCGAAATACTTCACGCCGCCGAACCAGCTCGCCAGGATGACGGTGAAGCAGACCACCCCGATCATCGGCGTGCTGAACACCTGGGCTGCCGGGCTCATGGAGATGAAGGTGATCGCGATGCCCGCGAGCGAACCCAGCAGGGCGGCGCGCGGCGTGATCCGGCGGATATAGGGGCCGATGAAACCGCCTGCCATCAGCACGAAGCTTTGCACGAACACCCAGGTCAGGCCGGCTTCCCAGGCCTGCACCGGATCGTTCGTCGCCCGCATGATCGGCAGCATGACCACGAAGGTCACGACGAACATATGCGGCACGCTGATGCCGGAGGGCAGGGCGCACACGTCGGTGCGGCCGGTCTCCTTCGCCAGCCGCCAGGCGAGGAAGGCGTAGTATCCGGTGCTCAGGCACAGCATCAGGCCGAGCGCGGGCAGGATGCGGCCGAAGACCAGGGCCTCGGGCATTTTCAGCACGAAGCGCAACAGGCCGGTCAGCACCAGCACGTTGACCAGGATGTTGGTGCCGAATCCAAACAATGCGTTCCAGTCGCCCGGAACCCAGAACTTCGGCCGGCTCGGCATCGTTGTGCTCATCCTGTCGCTCCTTGGTCTTACGTGTTAAGTGCTGCGATTACGTCCTTGCTGTTGCCAACCCAGCCGAAGATACCGCCCTGGGCCTTGATCATCTTCAGGCCGATCTCCTGGAATTCCGGGAAATAGGAGCCGACGCAGTCTGCCGGCACCAGGCAGTCATAGCCGCGGTCGTTCGCTTCCCGCACTGTCGTATTGACGCAGACTTCGGTGGTAACACCGGTAACGACCAGCTTCCCGATGCCGCGGTTCTGCAGGATCGCGTGCAGGTCGGTGGCGAAGAAGGCCCCCTTGCCGGGTTTGTCGATCACCGGTTCCCCGGGTTCGGGGGTGAGTTCGGCGATGATGTCGTGGCCGGGTTCGCCGCGTACCAGGATGCGGCCCATCGGGCCGGGGTCGCCGATGCAGGTGGCGCTGCGGCCGCGGATCCGTTTGGCGGGTGGCAGATCGGCAAGGTCGGGACGATGGCCCTCACGCGTGTGCAGCACCAGCAAGCCGGCGCGGCGCCAGGCGGCAAGCAGCGTGCGATTCGGCTCGATCGTGCGGCGCAGTTGGGAGACGTCGTTGCCGAGCATTTCGCCGAAGCCGCCGGGCTCCAGGAAGTCGCGCTGCATGTCGATGATCAGCAACGCGGTGTGCGCCGGATCGAATTCGTAAGGATAGGGTTCGGCGGCGACAGTTATCATAGGCGTCACGATCCCTGGCTGGCGGAGCGGTGCTTGCGTGATCGGGGCGTGGCGGCGTGCGAATTGGACGGCCTCGTGCAGAAAGCTAGGGTATTCCGGATCCGGACTGAGTTGCCGCGGCTCAGCATGGTGGGCCATTCCCCTGGCATCCTTGGGTCCGCGGTTTGTTGCGTAAGTTTTCAGCAACCTTTGCAACCGCTATGCCACGATCGGGCGCCCGGCCTCTGCCATGTGCCATCCTGGCTTCGCTCCCCCTTCTGCATTCAGTCGCACGCCTGGGACGAACAACTGGGCAGCCACTGCGGCAGGGAGACCGAGCAGGACGCGTCAACGCGCGAGCTGCTCCCGCACTGCGGGCGATGTCGAGTTTGCCGTATTCACCTTCAATGAGCCGTGACTTTGACCAATGCAGCGACGTCATCCCGGAACGGGGACGCTGGTTCGCTGGCATGCGCGGCAGCTTGGAGGCCGCCAAGGCGCGAGTGCGGGCAGCGACGGCCGGCGGGCTTTGCCGCCCCCGGCTGCCGCCGCTATTTCTTAGGCTACGGCCCACAACAAGGTCATCTGCTGCCTAAATTGACGGCACTGTCTTCTGGTCGGCAAGTCCGCCAGGCAAGACGAAGTGCGTCGTTCAAGAGCGTTGATCCGACGAACGGCTGGCTTCCAGGATCGCGGACGTTTCGGCAGACATAGGCGGGGTTGCTGGTTGGCGCAGTTTCCATCGGGCGACTTGCATCCTACGCTGCACGATGTCGCTGCCCGTCGGTGGTTCGTGACGCAGCCCGAACGCATAGGATGCACGTATGAGTAACGAAAACCACATGCGCCGCGCCATTGCGCTGTCAGTTGAAATGATGCGCTCCGGCAAGGGAGGGCCGTTCGGCGCCGTGATCGTGCATCGGGAGCAAATCATTGCGGAAGGCTGCAACCAGGTGACGTCCGCGCTCGATCCCACCGCGCATGCCGAGATCGTTGCAATCCGGCATGCCTGCCAGGCCCTCGGGCGCTTCGACCTGGCGGGGTGCGAGATATACACCAGTTGCGAACCCTGCCCGATGTGCCTCAGTGCGATCTACTGGGCGCGGCTCGATCGAATCTACTATGCCAATGACCGGCGTGACGCCGCGGCAATCGGGTTCCGCGATGATTTCCTCTACCATGAGATTTTGTTGCCGCTGGAACAACGTGCCATCCCGATCCAGGGTCTGCTGCGCGCCGAGGGCAGTCTTGCGTTCGACGAGTGGCGCCGCAAGCCCGACAAGGTGTTGTATTGACGCGCCTTCGCGATCGGCTGCGGACCATTTGCGCTGCACGCGCGACATCGCGCGACAGGCCGGCACGGTGGGCAACCACCCGTTCGGTGCGGTCCGGACTGCATCCGGAAAGCCTGGCCGTTGCGTCTTTGGCTGGTCTGGGCGCCATGCTGATCGGCGGCGGCCTGGCCGGCCTGCTCGAGGCCAACCGGAGCGCACGGCCAGCTCATCGCCACGCTCTCGCTCGGCTACGGCTTCACCGCCCTCATCGTCGCCTTCCTCGGCCGCCTCAACCTGCCC
>JARLIJ010000253.1 GCA_031291795.1 Acetobacteraceae bacterium
AGCTGCCATACGAGCAGAAACTGATATTCCCGGCGTGGTCGCTCGATATCGAGTTGCAGTATTATCTGGTGGCGCCGATCGTGATGTTCTGGGTGCGGGAAACGCGGAATTTTTCGTTCGGTCGCCTGGCGTTGGTGGCAATCGGCGCCGTCGGACTGATCTTTCTTGGAACGTATTACATGCGTTCCGCGCAATCCGGGACATTGCCGTTGTATCTTGGATTCTTTCTCATCGGCCTGCACACCGCGCATCTGTCATGGCGCCCCGGCCGGGTGCTGGCGGTGGGATCGCTCGGGGTCGCCCTGGCAATCGTGCTGGTGTGCTGCTTGATCCCGCAAACCCGTTCGCTGTTCCTCGAGGGCAGCTTTTCGGGCGCGTTCTCGGACTACAATTCGCTGGCGGACGCCGTGGTGGCGTTGATCGCGACGCCCTATGTGATGTCCACCGTGTATCAGGCGCCGTCGAAAAACCGCGCGATCGGGCGGATCGACCGGGATTTGAGCAACGTCACGTACGAAATATATTTGTTTCATTGGAGCGCGGCCACGATCATTGGTCATTTTATTGGAACGTGGTCGAAATATCAGCAATTGCCGATCATTGTACTGGCCTGGATCGCGATTTTTCCGTTCTCCTGGCTGGTCTATCGCGTGCTGGATCGGCCATGTGACCGTCCGCGGGTCGCGTATGTCCGCTCACGGATGCGCCCCGCCAGCCATCGCGGCGGGCAAAAGGAGATCGCCGGCGTGCCGTGAAAGGGCGTCGGCTCCGGCCCACGCGCCGGACCCTTGCCTTGCATCCGTCCCGCCGGCGCCGCGGCGATCAGAACTGGAAATACAGAAACCGCGTCACGTTATCGAGGTTGAACAGGCTCGCCAGCAGCAGCGCGGCGACCGCCACGCCCCAGCCCGCGTTCGGCTGCCAGGTCAGCAGGCGGATCGCCGACGGCTTGATGGTGCCGAGCGCCGGCGCGTGGCTGGCGAGAATCTGCTGGCTGTTCGGCAGCGACCAGACGATGGCGAAGGCCAGCACGATGCGGGTCCAGGCTTTCAGGTCGTAGGCCGTGGCACTCGCCACCACCAGGCCGTGGCGCGCCAGCGGCCCGAGCAGCCCGTGCGACCAGTCGAGCAGCCGCGCCGGCACGAGGATCGCGCTGGCGACCGGGTGCAGCCCCAGCATGCCGCCGATCAGCGCGCCCGCCTCGCCCACCGATCCCGCGCGGAAGAAGATCTGGGCGAGGAGGACGCTCAGATAGGTCAGCAGCACGCAGGCCACCACCGTCGTCCGGCGCGGTGCCACGCCCTTTCGCGGCCGCGGCCCGAACACCCGCCAGGCGTGGTTGACCGACAGGTACAGCGCGTGCAGCAGCCCGAACACGATGAACTGCAACCCGGCGCCATGCCAGACGCCGGCCAGCGCCATCGTGATCAGCACCGGCAGCGCGATCGTGGCGGAAAACCCGCCCAGCGTCCGCGTCGCCTGGCGGGAGACCCCGAGACCGCGGGCCATCCGCCGCCGTGTGATCGCAAGCGCGATCGGGTTGTAGATGTAGAGCGTCAGGTAGCGCGTCAGCGTCATGTGCCAGCGCTGCCAGAAATCGATCACCGAGCGCGCCTTGTAGGGCGAGTCGAAATTCAGCGGGAAGCGCACCCCGAACATCCGGGCGATGCCGATCGCCATGTCGCAGTAGCCGGAGAAATCGAAATACAGCTGCATCGAGTAGCCGAGCGCGGTCTGCCAGGCGCCGAAGGTGCCCAGGGCGGCGGGGCTGGCGAAGCCGGGGTCGATGATCTGGCCGAGCGGATCGGCGATCACCACTTTCTTGAACAGCCCGATGGCGAACAGGCTCAGGCCGAGGCTCAGGTTCTCGGGGCGGAACCGGTATGTCGCGGGGTTGGCGAATTGCGGGATGATCTCCCGGTTGTGCAGGATCGGCCCGGCGATCAGATGCGGGAAGAAGGTCACGAACAGCATGTAGTCGAGCGGCCCGTGGTCGCGGCCCAGCCCTTCCTTGGCGTCGATCAGGTAGCCGATCTGGGTGAAGGTGAAGAACGAGATGCCGAGCGGCAGGATCACCCCGCCCGCCCAGGATGGTGGCAGCGACCCGGTCAGATCGAGGAAATCGAGCAGCGGGAACAGATATTTGTAGAAGCACAGCAGCAGCAGGTTGGCGGCGATGCCGGCCGCGAGCACGCCGCCGCGCAACCGCGCGCGGTCCTGGTCGATCGCCGCGATCAGCCGGCTGCACGTGTAGTTGAAGGCGATCGACCCCGCCAGCAGCAGCACGAAATGCGCGTTCCACCACGCGTAGAAGCCGAATGAACACAGCACCAGCCACGCCACCGCCGCCCGCCGGGACAGGCGGGCGGCGAGGTAGAAGCCGACCAGCGCGACCGGCAGGAAGACGAAGATGAACGTGTAGGAATTGAACAGCATCGGTGCGGCCGCTACGGCTGTTGCGCGGGCGCGGGCAGCGCGGCGGCACCGGTCAGGCGCAGCGACAGCGCCGGCCCGGCCTGGGGCGAGGCCAGGAACGCGATCATCTGGTCGGTCGCGGCGTCGGCGCCGGCGAGGGTGACATGCGCGCGCCAGTCATCGGCCACGAAATCATGGCCGGGCAGGGACGCGGGATGGTTGTCCGCCACGCCCGCCCAGGCGGCGGCGATCTCCTCGCGGCTCGCGTCGCATTCGGGCACCGGCGCGACATAGACCAGCACGCTGGTGCCGTCGCGCTGATAGCGCTCGCGGAAGCGCCGGATCGCCTCGCGGCTCGGATCGACGGGCCTGCGCGGCAGCACGCAATCGTCGGCCAGCAGGCCGGGCGCCGGCTGGCCGACGCGCTCCGGCCGCCAGGGGGCGATATAGCCATCCTCCGCGTCCATCTCGCCGACGGCGGCGTGCCACCAGGCGCCCGACGCGCTGACCTGGCCCGGCCCGGCCGCGAGCGTGACCGCGGGATAGCGGATCAGCCGGCGCGGATCGTCGAGGAAGAACCCCGCCAGTTCCCCGGCCGTGGCGTGCCGCAGTTCGAAGCGGGCCGCGTCGTACCACAGCCGCTCGTCGTCCCCCGTGCCGCCGACATGGCCCCACGGATTGAGGTACAGCACGATCAGGCGCGGGCGGCGATTGTCGCGCAGATAGTGGTCGAGCAGGCGGTACGGCGCGTAGTCGATGATCCCGCCCGGCTCGCCGAGATTGATGCCGGACAGGCCCAGCGCCGCGGCGATGCGCCTGGGGCGGATGCCGTTGGCGAGCGAGGAATCGCCGACGAAGACGATGTCGGCGGTCTGGTCGCGCAGCGTGTATTTGTAACAGTCCACCGGGTCCCAGAATACCTGGCTATGGCGGCAGTACAGCGGCGTCGATGTCAGCCAGAACGGCAACCCCAGGGTGAGCAGGCATGCCAGGGCCAGCGCCAGAAAGAAGCATCGGTTGCAAACGTGGCCCGGGAGTCGCGACGGTGTCATCGGAGTGTTTATCAACCGCGTTTCAAGGTCGGAATCATATCTTCTGTCGTATCAGATGCCGCATGGCAACGGAAACGTTTTCGCCCGGCGGCCCGGCCGCGGCCGCCAGCGGACGCGGGCGGAGGCGCCGCAGCGCGCGCTGGATCGGCTGGTCGACGAGGCGATGAAACGCGATGCCGGCGAGCACCCCGGCGGTGGCCACGGCCAGATAGACGGCGGTGCCCATCGGCACCGTGCCCACCCGCAGCAACGCCCCCGAGAGCAGGGTGATCACCGAGAAATGCACCAGATAGATCGAATAGGAGGCGTCGCCGAGATAGACCAGCAGGCGCCACCGCGGCAGCCGGCCGGACAGGTCCAGCAGCGCCATCGTGAGGATGATCAGGCCACCGCCGATCCCATAGACGGCCACCGCCGGCACCGGCAGCGGGCTGATCCAGTAGCGTTCCAGCAGCGCGCCGCCGGCGAACAGCAGCGTGCCGACCAGCAACCCCGCGAGCAGCGGGGCCGGGCGCGCCAGGATCGCGCGCAGCCTTGCCGGCAGCGCGCCCCGGCGCATCACCAGGACCGCGCAGGCCATGCCGAGGCCGAATTCCAGATCCATCGGCCCGATGTAGTAGCGCGCCCAGCCGTCCCCCGTGTCGATGCCGGCCAGCAGGCAGCCCAGCACCGCCGCCTGCCACAGGATCAGCAACGCCAGGAAGCGCCGCTCGACGATCAGCAGCGCGAAAATGAGGTAGAAGGCGAGTTCGCATTTCAGCGTCCAGGTCACGTTGACCAGGGGCACGGCAAGCTGCGGCAGCAGCAGGACGCTGGCGAGGATGTTCCAGGCGCCAAGCCGGGCCGACTGGTCGGCCGCGCCCATGCCGACCGGATTGCTCAGCAGCATGCCGGCCAGATACGCGGCGATCGCCAGCGCGCTCATGATCCACACGCTCGGGTAGATGCGGCTGGCGCGGTTGAACAGGTAGGTGCCGAGCCGTGCCGGCGTGCCCCAGTCGCGCCGATGGACATAGGTGATGACGAAGCCGCTCAGCACGAAAAACAGATCCACGCCCCGGCTGCCCTGGGAGAACACGCCGTCGAGCACCGTAAGCCCGGCGCGGGCGCCGAAGATCGCCTGGGTGTGGTACATGACCACCAGCAGCGCCGCGATCGCGCGCAGCATCTGCAGCGACGGCAGCGGCACGGTCGCGTGCCCAGGTTGAACGCCACCAGGTTGAACGGCGCCGCCGGACGGCGCCGCGAGCGTGGCCGCGGCGCTCATCGCGATGCCGACCTTAAGGGGGGCCTTGCCAGGGGGGGCAACGCGGAAGGGCGCACGGGCCGCGATGCGCGGGCCCGCGTCAGGTTCGTCGCATGGATCTCCACCGCGAGCGGGTAGCCGAGGCAGATCCACAGAACCGACGCATTGAACCCGAGGATATTGAGAAACGGGAAGATGCCGAGCGGGACCAGCGCCGCCGTGGCCATCGCCGCGGCGGTGG
>JARLIJ010000254.1 GCA_031291795.1 Acetobacteraceae bacterium
ATACACCTCCATCAGCGGTCCGGTGCCGCCCTTCATCGAGGAGCCGATCGACTTCTCGAAGATATTGGCAAGGCCGCCGAACTGGTTGCCGGGGCTGACCTGGCCGTTGATCTGCACGTCGCGCCCGACCGAATACGGGTCTTTCCACCAGTTGATCCGTTCGACCAACTTTTCGCCGACCGCGCGGCTGACCGCACGCCGCGTCAGCGTGTGCTCGACACCGTAGATTTCCGGTGTCTCCGACAGGATCGCCGTGCGGCCATGGCGCACGAGCAGGTCCATCGCCGATCCAAGCGACGGGTTGGCGGTGATCGAGGAGAAGCCGTCCGACCCGCCGCATTGCAGCCCGATCTTCAGGTGGCTGGCGGACACCGTGGTGCGCGTCGCCCGATTCGCCTCGGGCAGCAGGGCCATCACCGCCTCGACGCCGGCCTCGATGCTTTTGCGCGTACCGCCGCTGTCCTGCATGGTGAAGGTGTGCAGCCGGCCGCCGGCCGCCAGGTTGCCTTCCTCGAGCAAGCCCGACAACTGGTTGCGTTCACAACCAAGGCCGACGATCAGGGCGGCTGCCAGGTTCGGATGCCGCGCGTAACCGGCCATCGTGCGGCGCAGCAGCGACATCGGCTCGCCGCTCATTTCCATCCCGCAGCCAAGCGAGTGCGTGAATGCGATGACGCCGTCGACGTTCGGGAAGGCGGCGAGGCGTTCGGGCGTGAACCAGTCGGCGATCTTGTGCGCGACCGTGGCCGAACAGTTGACGGTCGAGAGAACGCCGATGTAGTTGCGCGTCCCGACTTCACCGTTGGCCCGCACGTATCCCTGGAAGGTTGCCCGTTCGGCTTCCGGTATCATCGCGACCGGCCGATATTCCTCGCAGTACGCGTAGTCGCGGTCGAAATCGCGGAATTCCAGGTTGTGGCCATGCACCATCGTGCCCGGTGCGATGTCGGTCGCCGCGAAGCCGATCACGACGTTGTACTTCCGGATCGGCTCGCCCTTGCGGATCGTGGTCGTGGCAATCTTGTAACCCGCCGTGACCTGGTCCTGGGAGACGCAGCCTTCCGACGGCACCGGCGTCCCGGGCGGGACGTCGACACGCGCGATCACCACATTGTCGTCTGGATGCAGCCGGATGACCGGCCCGGTTATTGTCTTGCTGGATAGGTCGATCATCGAGACTCACCTTTGCCTGCTTCGACGGGCAACGACGCGGACGGCAATGAAGCCGGCCGCGTCGTTGCCGCGTTGCATTATTCCGCCTTTTGTTTCGGCTTGCCCAGCTGGGGCACCGTGGCCGTTGTGTCGGTTGCCTTCAGGAAATCGAAATCGCACCCCTCGTCGGCCTGGGTGATGGTGGTCAGGAACAGCTTGCGATAGCCGCGCTCCTTCGGATCGACCTGCAGCTTGGGCAGAGCGGCAAGCCGCCGGGCGATCTCCTGGTCGCTCACTTTCAGCTCGATCGAGCGCTCCTTGACGCTCAGGCGTATCCGGTCGCCGTTCTGCACGATCGCGAGCGGGCCGCCGATAGCAGCCTCCGGCGTGACGTGCAGGACGACGGTGCCCGCGGCGGTGCCGCTCATGCGGCCGTCGGAGATCCGCACCATGTCCTTCACGCCCTGGCGGCCGAGCTTGCGGGGGATCGGGATATAGCCGGCCTCCGGCATGCCGGGGGCGCCCACTGGCCCGATCCGCTTCAGCACCAACACATCCTGCGCCGTCACATCCAGGTCCGGATCGTCCATGCGGCGAGCCAGGTCGTCGGCGTCCTCAAACACGACGGCGCGGCCCTCATGTTCCATCAGGCCTGGATCGGCAGCGGATTGCTTGATGATCGCGCCACCCGGCGCCAGGTTGCCGCGCAGCACCGCGATGCCGCCCTGCGGATAGATCGGTTCGGCGAGCGGCCGTACCACATCCTGCGGGAAGCTTTCCGGCGCGGCATCGATTTCCTCGCCCAGCGTCCGGCCGGTCACCGTCATCGCATCGAGATGCAGCAGATGCCGGATCTCCCGCATCACGGTGGTCAGGCCGCCCGCCTTGTGCAGATCTTCCATGTAATGCTGGCCAGACGGCTTGAGATCGACCAGCACAGGGGTTTCGCGCGCCATGCTGTCGAGCTGTTCAAGATCGATCTTGATGCCCAGCCGCCCGGCGATGGCCGTCAGGTGAATGATGCCGTTGGTCGAGCCCCCGACGGCAAGCAGCACGCGCAGCCCGTTCTCGATGGCTTTCGGGGTAAGGATCTTATCCGGCGTCAGGTTCTGACCGATCATGGCCACGGCCAGCGCGCCGGTACGTTCTGCCACGCGAATCCGATCGGCACTGACGGCAGGCGCCGTTGCGCCGCCGGGAGCCATGATGCCAAGCGCTTCGGAGATGCAGGCCATGGTGCTGGCGGTGCCCATGACGGAGCAGGTTCCCACCGTGGCGACCAGCTGCGTGTTGACCGCATCGATCTGCTGCTGGTTGATTTCGTCGCCGCGGAACTTCGCCCAGAACCGCCGGCAGTCGGTACAGGCACCGATCCGCTCGCCGCGGTACGATCCTGTCAGCATCGGGCCCGTCACCACCTCGATGGCCGGGATGCCGGCCGCGGCTGCGCCCATCAGCTGCGCCGGCACGGTCTTGTCGCAGCCGCCGATCAGCACCACCGCATCCATCGGCTGGGCACGGATCATCTCCTCCGTGTCCATCGACATCAGGTTGCGCAGGTACATGCTGGTGGGATGGGCGAAGCCTTCCGCCAGCGAGATGGTCGGAAATTCGATCGGCAGCCCGCCCGCCAGCATGACCCCGCGCTTGATCGCCTCGATCAGTTGCGGAACGTTGCCGTGGCACGGGTTGTAGCCGCTGCCGGTGTTGGCGATCGCCACGATCGGGCGTGACAAGGCGTCGTCGGTGTAGCCAGCCCCCTTGATGAAGGCCCTTCGATGGAACATCGAGAAGCCTTCGTCGCCGTAGTTTGTGAGGCCTTTCCTGAGCCCCGAGGGCTTCGCGTTATCGGTCATGATGCTTCCAGTCAGATTCGATCAAGGGGGGCGTGTGTGGGGTCAATGCGTCCCCAGCGGCTCCAGCTTCTTCGTCTTCTCGGCCTCATTCTTTTTGGCCAGCTCGGGATCGAGGCAGAGGATTTCCTCGAACTCCTGCACGTTATTGATCTCGGAGCCCATTGCGATGTTGGTGACGCGCTCGAGGATGCATTCCATCACGACCGGCACCTGGAACTCGTCCATCAGCTTCTGTGCCTGGGCGAACGCGGCCTTGAACTCGGATGGGCGCTTCACGCGGATCGCTTTGCAGCCCAGCCCCTCGGCAACGGCCACGTGGTCCACGCCGTAGCCCGGCACCGAATCGCCGTCCGGCTTGGCATTGATGTTCTCGAACGCCAGGCTGACCTCGAAGTCCATCTGGAAGCCGCGCTGCGCCTGCCGGATCAGGCCGAGATACGCGTTGTTCACCACGATATGCAGGTAGGGCAGCTTGTGCTGGGCGCCCACCGCGAGTTCCTCGATCAGGAACTGGAAGTCGTAATCGCCAGACAGCGCCACGATCTTCTTGTGCGGGTCATCGGCCCGCACGCCCAGCGCGGCCGGCAGCGTCCAGCCGAGCGGGCCGGCCTGGCCGCAATTGATCCAGTGGCGGGGCTTGTAGACGTGCAGGAACTGTGCGGCGCCGATCTGCGACAGCCCGATCGTGCTGACATAGCAGGTGTCGTGGTCGAGGTTGCCGTTCATCTCGGCATACACGCGCTGTGGCTTCAGCGGCACGTTGTCGAAGTCGCTGCGGCGCAGCATGGTTTCCTTGCGGTGCAGGCAGGAAGCGGCCCAGGCATCCCGCGTGCGCAGCGTGCCGGCCGCCTTCATCTCGCGCGCCACGTCGATGAACAGCGCCAGCGCCGCCTTGGCATCCGAGACGATACCCAGGTCGGGTCCGAACACGCGACCGATCTGGGTCGGCTCGATGTCGACATGCACGAACTTGCGGCCCTTGGTGTAGACCTCGATCGAGCCGGTGTGCCGGTTGGCCCAGCGATTGCCGATGCCCAGGACGAAGTCCGACTCGAGGAATGTTGCGTTTCCGTAGCGGTGGGCGGTCTGCAGTCCGACCATGCCGGCCATCAGGTCGTGGTCGTCCGGGATCGATCCCCAGCCCATCAGGGTCGGGATGACCGGGATGCCGGTCAGTTCGGCGAACGCCACCAGCAGCGCGCTGGCATCGGCATTGATGACGCCGCCGCCAGCCACGATCAGCGGGCGTTCGGAGGCGTTCAGCATCGCCAGGGCACGTTCCGCCTGCTTGCGCGAGGCAGTGGGCTGGTAGACCGGCAGCGGTTCGTAGAGGTCGATGTCGAACTCGATCTCGGCCATCTGCACGTCGATCGGCAGGTCGATCAGCACCGGGCCGGGGCGGCCGGAGCGCATCACGTGGAAGGCCTGCTGGAACACTGTCGGGACCAGCGCCGGCTCGCGCACGCACACGGCCCATTTGGCAACGGTCTTCGCGGTTGCCTCGATATCGACGGCCTGGAAGTCTTCCTTGTGCAGCTTGGCGCGCGGCGCCTGGCCGGTGATGCACAGGATGGGCACCGAGTCGGCCGCAGCGGTGTAGAGACCGGTGATCATGTCCGTACCGGCTGGGCCGGAGGTACCGATGCAGACCCCGATATTGCCGGGCCTGGCGCGGGTATAGCCGTCCGCCATGTGGGAGGCGCCCTCGACGTGGCGCGCCAGGATGTGGCGGATCGAGCCCACCTTGCGCAGTGCGGCGTAGAGCGGGTTGATGGCCGCGCCGGGCACGCCGAATGCCACCGAAATACCTTCGCGTGCCAGGACCAGCACTGCCGCTTCAACCGCTTTCATCTTTGCCATCGGGTCCACTCTTTTCTGATCGTCGATGGCACAATCCTATGGCTGATCCGGACGTCGTGGGGCGTGTTCCCGCATCTTGGAAATTCACGCACATTCGTTTTCGATTTCAGTTCATTAAGCGCTTCTGACCCTGCCTGATCGGGGCTTTGCCCTGGCGGGTGCAGCGATTTTCCCGCATTGCGGAATTCGTCGGACTTTTGTGTGCCGGCGCAGCGGGTTGCCGCATACCGACGAGCCCGACCGTGCGCCATCGCTGCAAAAGCAGGCGATGCCGGCGCGCCCCTTGGACCAGCCGAGTGCCCTGGTGGATTGGCATCGCCTCGCCGAGATCGGCTGTCCGGCATGACGCAGTCCACTGCGCTTCAATGGGCGGCGGGCTGCTCTCTGTGGTGCGCCGCATGGGAGAGGCGATCGGTGCTGGCTGCCGCCTTGCTTGCCGATGCGCCCATTTCCGCAGAAATGCGGCGTGCCGTCTGCAGCGCCAACGTGCCCAGCTGGACAACCTGTTCGTCACTGATACGAGCCATCGGACCCGACACCGATACCGCGGCAACCAGATCGCCGGTCTCGTCAAAAATGGGAGCCGCGATGCAACGCAAGCCGACCGCATGCTCCTCGTCGTCGACCGCATATCCCAGCGTCCGCGCGCGCTCCAGGTCGGAGCGCAGTACCGCCGGTGAGGTGATCGTCTTCACCGTCAGGCGCGGCATGCCGTGCAGCTGCAGGATTTTCGACAGCGCCCTGTCGGACATCCCGCTCATAATGGCCTTGCCGACGGCGGAGCAATGCAACGGCACGCGTGTGCCGGGCCTGGCGAATGTCCGCATCATTTGCCGGCATTCGACCTGGGCGAGATAGATCGCCTCGCCTTGATCTTCGATCGCGAGATTGACGGTCTCGCTGCTCTCCTCCATCAGATGCCGCATATGCGGCCTGGAGAGGCCGACGAAGCTGCGCGTCTTGGTGAAGGTGCAGCCGGTCAGGAAAGCCTGCGGGCCGATCGACCAATGCCGCCCCTCATGATCGAACCGGACATAGCGCTCCTGCTCGAGCGTGGTCAGCAGCCGGTGCGCCGTCGATAGCGGCAAGCCCACCTGCTCCGCCAGTTCGGTCAATGTCGCGCCGCCATCCGTTGCTTCCGATATCCGGTTGAGCAATGCCAGCGCGCGCACCAGCGCCTGCACGTGCTCCCCGCCCGATCGCGTCGGATGGGCATGCGGTGTGGGACGCTTCCCGTTCGCTGATTTTGCTGCCGTGGCATGCCGCGCCATGTGAAGACCCCATGCTCTATGCCGCGCGGCTGACGCAGTCGGTATACGGCAACCCGCTGGGTAAACATACGAAAATTCAGGAAGTTCCGCCATGCGGGAAAATTGCTGCATTCACCCTGGCAAAGCCCCGATTACGCGGCGCCAGAAGCGCCTAGTTCTTTGATTAAAAAAACGAATATGCGCGTCCTTCCAGGATGCGGGAACACGCACCACCGAGACGCGGATCAGCCATAGAGTCGCTGCACGGCGATCAACGCAAAGTTGGAACCCGATGGCAAAGATGCGAGCGGTTGAAGCGGTTGCACCAGTCCAGGCACGTGAGGGCGTCTCCAACACCGCCCTGGGAACCGCGATCGACAACGTCCGGGAGGGTGAGGAAATCCTCTGCCTCGGGCTGACGCTCGCCAAACCCGGAGAGGTCGTCCAGTGACCACCGCAACATCACGAGGTTCGTCCATGGTCGATGGTTTGGCGTTCGTTGGCTGCTTCACCACGGCGCAGCGCAAGGCACGCGGCAAGGGAATTGATGTGTACCGCGCCAATCCCGACCTGGGCGCCTGGCAAGCGACCGATCATGTGCCGGACCTGGTCAATCCATCCTTCCTGATCACTGATCCCGCGCGCCACGTGCTCTATTCCGTGCATGGCGATTCCGACTTCGCCAGTGCATTCTCGATCGATGGATCGGCCGGCAAGCTTCGTCTGCTTGGCCGTGCCGCGACCGGCGGGAAGAACGGGGTGCATCCGGCGCTCGATCCCTCCGGGCGGTTCCTGATCGTTGCGAACTATGCAAGCGGCACGCTGGCCGTCTTGCCGGTTCGCCAGGACGGATCGCTTGCCGACTTCACACAGCTTGTTGCGCTTCCGGGCGAGATCGGCCCGCATCGCACCGAGCAGCCATGCGCGCACCCGCATCACGTGGTGTTCGATCCGTCTGGCCGTTTCGTGATCGTGCCGGACAAGGGGGTCGATCGCGTGTTCGTCCTGAGTTTCGACCCAGAGCGCGGACAGTTGGCGATCACGCAGCAGGTCGCCATGCGACCGGGCGCGGGACCCCGCCACATTGTATTTCATCCGCATTTGCCCTTCGCTTTCCTGGTCAACGAGCTCGATTCGACGGTTGCCACACTCCGCTGGAACAGCCGGGATGGCATACTCGACCCGGTGCATGTCGTGTCGACGCTGCCGTCCGATTTCTTCGGTGCAAGCACGGCAGCCGAGATCGCGATTACCCCGGACGGCAACCACGTCTACGTTTCCAATCGTGGACAGGATGGCATCGTCCGTTGCCGGTTCATCGCAGCCGAGGGTCGGCTGGACGTGGTCGGCTGGACCCAGGCGAATGGCAGGGACCCGCGTTTCATGACGCTCAGTCCCTCCGGGAAGAGCCTTTTGGTTGCCTCCGAACAGGGCGACAAGATCTCGGCGTTTCATATTACTGCGCAGGACGGCAACCTCACGCCATCCGGGTCGGTCCTGCCAACTGCGAGCCCTTGCACCATTGCATTTATTTAACTAACCCCGGCCCGGGACAGCCTGGGCTGCAAATACGCAAC
Source organism: Acetobacteraceae bacterium (assembly GCA_031291795.1). Classification (GTDB taxonomy): domain Bacteria; phylum Pseudomonadota; class Alphaproteobacteria; order Acetobacterales; family Acetobacteraceae; genus Rhodopila. The sequence goes on from JARLIJ010000254.1 coordinate 7,696, forward strand.
ACGCAACGAATCGCCTGACCACAACCGAACAAAGCCGCAAAATCGGCACAAGAAAGCGAGGAAGAAATGGTACCCGGAAGATATCGGTTCATTATTGCGCTTCTGCTATTCCTGGCGGGCGCGATAAATTACATGGACAGGGCGGCGATCGGTGTCGTGGCGCCGCTGTTGAACAAGGATTTCGTTCTGTCCCCGTCGGCTCTTGGGATGACGTTCAGCATATTCTTCATCGGCTATGCCATGTTCGCGTTCATTGGCGGCCAATTGGCTGACCGGTACGGTCCCCGCCGGGTCTATTCGTGGGCAGCGATCACCTGGTCCCTGTTCTGTGGCCTGACCGGCGCCGTCACCGGATTTACGCAGCTGCTGATCGTGCGGACGCTATTCGGTTTTGCAGAAGGACCGATGAACGCAACGTGCAACCGCACCATCACCAACTGGTTCCCGCGCAAAGAAACCTCACGCGCCGTCGGCGTGACGTTCTCCGGGCAAACGGTCGGGGCCGCACTCACCGCACCTGTCGTCGGGCTGCTGGCGATCAGCTACGGGTGGCGCTTCGCGTTCATCGCGATCGCCCTGCTGGGAGTCGTCTGGGTGATTGCGTGGCGCCTCGTCGCAACCGACTATCCGCGTGAAAATCCGAGGGTATCGCAACAGGAAATCGACTACATCGAATCGAACCGGATCGTCGAGGCGGTCGCCCATGAAGGACATCACGATCCGCTCAGAAGCTATCTGCTGCGGCCGTCTATCCTTTCGCTCGCGCTCGGCATGTTCGCGGTCAACTACGTGCTGTACATCTTCCTGTCGTGGCTGCCGAGCTATCTGACGGATGCGCTGCATCTGGAAATCAAGCAGATGGCGTTCGTCGCTGCCATTCCGTGGCTGTGTGGTTTCATTGGATACTTTGGTGGCGGGTTCGCCTGCGACTTCGTCTACCTCAAAATGACCAACAAGCTGACCGCCCGCAAAATCACCACGATCCTGCCGCTCGGGGTTGCGGCAATCGCGCTTCTCCTGATCGGGTTCACGACGACCGCAACCGCTGCTGTCACGTTGATCGCGGTTTCCGTGGCGATGCTCACCGCCTCCGTTCAATCGTGCTGGGCGACGATCCGCGAAGTGGTGCCGGAGCCGCGGCTGGGGGGCGTGAGCGGGTTCATCCACATGCTGAGCAACATCTCGGGCATCGTCGGTCCGACGGTCACTGGTATCGCCGTACAGTATTTCGGCGGCTTCAGCAGTGCGTTCGTCATCGCAGCAGCGCTCTCCGTCGCGGCCGTGGTGGCGATGTCAGCCTTCGTGAAGCGCCCGGCGGTGCACGCGGTCCAGCCTGTCCCTGTCACTGTGCGTGCCGCGTAATCCGTGTCGGGAGAAGATGAGATGGACGTTCCCAACAAACCGGTCCTGCTGACCGGGGCGTCCGGGATCCTGGGGCGAGTGCTTGCAAAAGCACTCGCCGAACAGGGCTGGCCACTGCGATTGACCGACCGGGTGCCGTTTCCGGGGCCGGTCCCGGACGGGGCGACCTTCACCCAGGTGGACCTGACCGACGGCGCCGCCGTGCTGCGCCTGGCGGAGGGCTGCGGCACGATCGTTCATTTCGGCGGGATCGCGTTCGAGCATCCGTTCGAGACGGTCATCGAGCCGAATATCCGCGGCCTGTACCATGCCTATGAGGCGGCACGGCGGGAAGGCGCCCGCATGGTCTTCGCATCGTCCAACCACGTCGTCGGTTTCTACGAACGGACGCAGGTGCTCGATCACGACTGCTATCTGCGTCCCGACGGTTAATACGGCCTCGCCAAGGCGTATGCCGAACTGACCGGGCGGCTGTACTGGGACAAGCACGGCGTCGAAAGCGTGTTCCTGCGCATCGGCCCCTGCACGCCGGAGCCAAAGGATGCGCGCGCGCTGGCCATGTGGTTCTCCTACGGCGACCTGGTCCGGGTGGTGGAGCGGAGCGTGCTGGCGAAGACCACCGGCCACGCCGGCTGTGCCGTCATCTGGTGCGCCTCGAAGAACAAGCGCCTGACCTGGTGGCGCAAGGATGCACGGGACATCATCGGCTGGGCGCCGCAGGACAGCGCGGATCCGTACACGGACCAACTGGCCGACAAGACGGACCCTGATCCTGTCGTCGAACTTTATCAGGGCGGCGAAACCTGCGGCCAGCACTACTCGCGCACGAGCCCGGCCCCGGCTTCGATGTTCGACGACGTTTAACGCCGGCCGCCGCAAGCGTGAAAGGAGGTGATGTGTCCTGACCTGACCTGGATCAAATCGGAAGTCGTCAGCATGCCCTATACCCACACATGACTGCGCAAGCCTGTCACCTCTGCGACTTTAAGGAAACCCATGATGAACACAGCAAACCGGCCATGTGGTGTGTATTCACCCGTGGTGACGCCGTTCAAGAAGGACCTGCAGCCCGATCACGACCGCTATGTCCGCCACTGCCGCTGGCTGGTTGAGCAGGACGTCGGCCTGGCCGTGTTCGGGACCAACTCCGAAGCCAATTCGATGAGCGTCGGCGAGAAGAAGGCCCTGCTCGACACCCTGCTGGGGGCGGGCATTCCCGCGACCCGCCTGATGCCCGGCACCGGTTGCGCAGCCCTGACCGACTCGATCGAACTCACCCGCTACGCCGTGGCACATGGCTGCAAGACCGTGCTGATGCTGCCGCCGTTCTACTACAAGGGCGTCAGCGACGAAGGCCTGTTCCGCAGCTTCTCCGAGGTCATCCAGCGCGTCGGCGCCGCCGACCTGCGGGTGTATCTCTACCACATCCCGCCGGTGTCGCAGGTGGCGATCACCCTGCCGCTCATCGAGCGCCTGCTGAAGGCCTATCCGCAGGTCATCGCCGGCGTGAAAGACAGCTCGGGCAACTGGGCCAACACCAAGGCGATGATCGACCAGTTCCAGCCGGAAGGATTCGACGTGTTCGCCGGCAGCGAGACCTTCCTGCTCGCCACCATGCGGGCCGGCGGCGTCGGCTGCATCACCGCAACCGGCAACGTCAATCCGGGCCCGATCGTCCAGCTTTATCGGAACTGGAAGGCGTCCGATGCCGATGAGCGCCAGCGTGGGCTGGACGCGACCCGCGCCGTGTTCGCCAAGTTCGCGATGATCCCGGCGCTGAAGGGTGCAATTGGCATCTATGCGAAAGACCCGGCTTGGGGCACCGTCCGCCCGCCGCTGGTCGATCTGACTCCGGCTGAATGTGAGGCGCTGGGTGCAGCGTTGCAGGGCGTGGACTTCAAGATGCCCGGGATCGAGAAGGTTGCCGGACTGCCCGGGTAGCGCTACCAGCGCGTGGGCACGGCTGTGCCCACGCGCTCCGGCGGGGCGGCACACAGGATCTGGCCTGCCAGCACATACGGCGGATGGGCGAACCGGCCCCTCCGCCGCATGGGCGTTCGTGGCCCAGGTCCCTGCTGACGGCAAGACCAGACAAGTGACAAGGAACCGAACCATATGAGTGACATTGGATTTATCGGCCTCGGCATCATGGGACGGCCGATGGCCGCAAACCTGCAGGCCGCGGGCCACAAGCTGTTCCTGTATGATATCGGGCCGGTGCCGCAGAACCTGCTGGATGGCGGCGCCGTCAAATGCGCCTCGGGCAAGGACGTCGCCTCGAAGGCCGAGATCGTCATCCTCATGGTGCCCGATACACCCCATGTCGAGGCAGCCCTGTTCGCCGCCAACGGCGTCGCCGAGGGCCTGTCCAAGGGCAAGATCGTGGTCGACATGAGCTCGATCTCGCCGATCGCCACCAAGGAATTCGCAGCGAAGATCAACAAGCTGGGCTGCGATTACCTCGATGCGCCGGTGTCCGGCGGTGAGGTCGGCGCCAAGGAAGCGTCGCTGACCATCATGGTGGGCGGCCCCGACGCGGCGTTCGAGAAGGTGAAGCCGCTGTTCGACAAGATGGGCAAGAACGTCACGCTGGTCGGCGGCACGGGCGACGGCCAGACCACGAAGGTTGCCAACCAGATCATCGTGGCGCTGACGATCGAGGCTGTCGGCGAGGCGCTGCTGTTCGCCTCCAAGGCGGGCGCGGACCCGGCACGCGTGCGCAAGGCGCTGATGGGCGGGTTCGCTTCCTCGCGCATCCTGGAACTGCATGGCCAGCGCATGGTGGACCGCAAGTTCGATCCGGGCTTCCGCATCGAGCTGCACCAGAAGGACCTGAACCTGGCGCTGCAGGGTGCCAAGTCGCTGCAGATCAGCCTGCCCAACACCGCCACCTGCCAGGAGCTGTTCAATTCCTGTGCGGCCCATGGCGGCAGCAAGTGGGACCACTCCGCCATGGTGAAGGCGCTCGAACTGCTGGCCGATCACGAGATCGGCAGCGGCAAGAAGGCCTGAGCGGCACGATAGACGAAGCCGGACGCCCTGCCGCTCGACGGTGCCGGATCATCGGCACCGTCCTGCGGTCCGGCGCGCCGGGTCGTGTCTCTCCCAGGGCCGAGGCTTCCGGCCCGCGCGGCCGCACGTGGTTCCGCGCACGATGCCGGCAACGGTCGGGCCGCCACGGGGCCGCCCCTCCCCTAGGCTGAGCCCTTCTGGTCCCCGCAAGACCATGCAATGTTTTCAGTCCCTGTTGGCAAGGAGCACCCCATGGCGTCCACCGATCCAATCCTGCGCGGCAAGATCGCCCTGGTAACCGGCGCCGGCCGCGGCCTCGGGCGGGCCTTCGCCGAGACCCTCGCCGGCATGGGCGCCGACATCGCCATCCATGGCATGCGCGAGCACGGCCCGGCCGAATACGGCGAAGGCACCACCCTGACCGACACCGCCCGCCAGATAGCCGAGACTTTCAACGTCCGGACGATCCCCGTGCTGGGCGACCTCACCCAAACCGACCACGTGGCCCGCGTCGTGGACACCGTCATCGCCGGCCTCGGCCCGATCGACATCCTGGTGCACAACGCCGGCGGCGACATCGCGGCCGCCGGCGGCAAGCCCGACCCCAACGACGCCATCTTCGTCAAGGAACCGGACGTCCGCGCCGTGCTGGATCGCAACCTGCTCAGCACGATCTTCGTCTGCCAGCGCGTGGCGCGCGACATGATGGAGCGCCGGCAGGGCCGTATCGTCACGATCAGTTCCGTCGCCGGCTATGGCGGACGCCCGAACGGCGCGATCTATGCCACGTCGAAGGCCGCCGCGATCCACTACACGCGCTGCCTGGCAGCCGAGCTCCGGCCCTACAACGTCACCGCCAACAGCATCGCACCGGGGGATACGCGCACCGGCCGCTTCCTCGGATCGCGCCCGGTGGACCCGACGCGCCTGGTCGAGGGCGGCACCCTGGAGCGGATCGCCCTGGTCGATGAGGTCGCCCGCGCGGTCGCCGTGTTCGTCGGCCCGACCGGCGATTTCGTCACCGGCCAGGTGCTGCGGGTGGACGGCGGCGCGCAATGCTGGCCCGCCTGACCGCTGGCCTTAGACCAACCGGCGCAGAGAACGACACTTCTCCCTCTCCCCTCGTGGGAGAGGGTCGGGGTGAGGGGCGAGCCGCACCGCCGGTGGTGGTACGCCCCCTCTCCCCAGCCCTCTCCCTCAAGGGGAGAGGGAGAAGTTCCTGCCGCCCAGCCCGCCCTGACCTGATTTGCCGGTCCGGCCCGCCCGCTATGCCTTGTTGCGGCGCGCCTCTGCCAGCACTTCATGCGCCAGAGGCAGCATCGCGTAGTCGACCATCGCGCCCTGGTAGCTGACCGCGCCCAGGCCGGCCTTCTCCGCCGCCTCGAACGCCGCCAGCAGGCCCTCGAAATACGCCACTTCCTCGGGCGTCGGCCGGTAGACGGCATTGGCGACCGCGACGTGCGACGGATGCATCACCGCGACCCCGGCATAGCCGAAGTCGCGCGCCAGCCGGATCAGCCGCTCGACCGCATCGAGATCGGTCTGCGGCGTGCCGAAAATCCCCGCGATCGGGTGCATCGCGCCCGCCGCCCGGCTGTCCAGCACCAGCTTGGACGCCAGGTAATGCTGCTCGATGCCCCCCGTGGTGGCGCGAAAGCCGAACGCACGCGCGAAATCGCCGGAAACCGGGCCGCTGAGGGCCCCGTGGATCCCGCGCACACGCGGACTGGCGCGCGCAATCTCGAACGCATCCCGCATGCCCTCCGCCGTTTCGGGCAGCGGCAGGATGCCGACACTGCCATGCGCGATCCCGGCGCGCCCTTCCTGGTAGCTGAGCAGGTCGTGCAGCCGGCGGATTTCCCCGGGAGTCGCGACCTTCGGCAGGACGATCGCCGTCAGCCCCTCGGTCACCGCCGCGGCAATCTCGGCCGGCGTGCCGTCATGCAGCGGGTTGATCCGAACGAATGCACCAACCCCGGCCTCGCGCAATTCCGCGATGGCGGCCGCCAGGTTCGCCATGGCCTGCGGCTTGTGTTCGGGCGGGACCGAGTCCTCGATGTCGAGCACCGCCGCGCCCGGTGCGACACGGATCGCCTTGCCGACCCAGTCCCGACGATGCGCCGGCACGAACAACGCGGAACGGATCGGCCACATGCCCAGTCTCCCGATCTTGCTGCGGTCAGCGGCCGGTGGCTGCCGCTTTCACATTCGGCGGTGCCTTTTCCGGTAGCCACGCATCGGTCCAGCCGACCTGACTGGAGCCGCCGGTGACCTGCACTTGTGTGCTTCCCGGTCCCTGGCGCTGGATGATCTTGATGCCCGTCGGGATGTTGATGATGCGGCAATCGGCCGGCCCGCCGTCCGGGCCGCCGCTGCGATTGGCAGCCAGGCGCACCAGATCGCCCTGGGTCCGGCACAGGACGGCCCCGGGATCGAGCCGTGGCCAGACCGCCGGCGGCACGCGCACGTCGGGCGGGCCAGCCTTCCCCTTCGGCGGAAACAGCGCGGGCGCGTCCAGGATCACGTTCTGCGCCGAAGCATACCCGAACGGTGCTGCCAGCAGCGCGGCAAGGAGGGCGAGGGATCGATAGGAGAGACGCATGGACGCTCCTTGGGGGTCATTTGCGCCCTCTCTTAGATGCCCCGCCGCGCTCCGCGCAACTCTCGGCCCGTGCTGCGGGTTGGCCGATCGCCCATGCCCTGGCATTCTGTGCTGCAACCAACCGAAGGAGACCAAGATGGCGGACGGCGAGTGGGTGCGCGTGGCAGCCAAAAGCGACGTCGCGGAAGGCGCGGTGCTCGGCGTCCGCGTGGGCGAGCGGGACATCGCGCTGTTCCATCTGCCGGGCGGCGAGTTCCACGCCACCGACAACATCTGCAGCCATGAATACGCCCTGTTGTCCGAGGGCTGGCTGGAGAATGGCTGCATCGAGTGCCCGCTGCACGCCGCCCAGTTCGACATCCGTACCGGCAAGGCGCTGTGCGCTCCGGCCGACACCGACATTCAGGTGTTCGCGCTGAAGGTCGAGGGCGAGGACCTGCTGATCCAGCTTCCGGTGTAACGGCAATGGCGGCGCTGTCCCCGATCGACTGCGACGTGCATCCGACCGTGCCGGCACTCAGCGCGTTGTTGCCCTACCTGGACGACGTGTGGCGCGACAACGCGATCCGCCGCGGGATGGATGAACTCGTCACCATCAGCTATCCGACGACCAACCCGCTGACCTCCCGGGCCGACTGGCGCGATGCCACCGGCAAGGCTGGCACGACGCCGGCGGCCCTCGCGGCGCAGGCGCTGGAACCGTTCGGAACGCAGCTCGCGATCTGCAACTGCCTCTACGGTGCCCAGGCGCTGTTCAGCGAGGACCTCGGAGTCGCCTTCGCCCGCGCGATCAACGACTGGATCGCGCGCGAATGGCTGGACCGCGACACCCGCCTGCGCGCCTCCATCGTGGTGCCGACGCAGAACCCCGAACGGGCGGCGGAGGAAATCGACCGCTGCGCCGCGGATCCGCGTTTCGTGCAGGTGCTGCTGTTGGTCGGGACCGAAATCCCGCTGGGCCGCCGGCAGAACTGGCCGATCTACGCCGCCGCCGAACGCCACGGCCTGCCGGTCGGCATCCATGCCGGCAGCACCTATCGCCACCCGGTCACGCCGGTCGGCTGGACCAGCTATTACACCGAGGACTACGTCAACCAGGCCCCCGCCTTCCAATCCCAGCTCACCAGCCTGCTGGCCGAGGGCGTGTTCGCCAAGTTCCCCGCCCTGACCGTCGTGCTGATGGAATCCGGGGTCAGCTGGCTGCCCGCCTATCTCTGGCGCCTGACGAAGTTCTGGAAGGGCTTGCGCAGCGAGATTCCCTGGGTCAGCGATCCGCCCGCCACCATCGTGCGGGAGCGCGTGCGCCTCACGATGCAGCCGTTCGATGCGCCCCCGGACGCGGCCGGCGTATCCCGCCTGATGGAGCATATCGGCTCCGACGACATGCTGCTGTTTGCAACCGACTATCCGCATTGGCAGTTCGACGGGAATGCAGCGATGCCGGACGGCCTGTCGCCGGCGCTGAAGCAAAAGATAATGACGGATAACCCGCTGCGGACTTATGCTCGTCTCAGGGAGGCTGTGTCATGACCGTGGACGTCCTCAATAGATCCGGCATTCAACCGGAAGCTGCTTCCAGGCTCGCCATCGCCGATTGCGATATTCATCCGCGGGCGAGCAGCCTGAAGGTGCTGTATCCCTGGCTGGCGAAGCGCTGGCAGGAGCACCTGGAAACCTTCGGCATGCTGAACCGCCAGCCCTGGGAGAAGGGGCCGGCCTACCCGAAGGCCCAGCCGCAGGCCTCCCGCCGCGATGCGTGGCCGCCCGGAGGCCAGCCCGGCAGCGACCTGGGCTTCATGGCGGCGCAGCACCTCGACCCCAACAACGTCACCCTCGGCATCCTCAACCCGCTGGGCGCCGGCCAGGGGGCGCAGAATCCGGACCTGTCCGCCGCCGTGACCCACGCGATCAATGAGTGGCAGGTCGCCGAGTGGACGTCGAAGGATTCGCGCCTGCGGGCCTCGGTCGTCGTGCCGTATGAGGACGCCGTGGCCTCGGCCAAGGAAATCGCGCTACGGGCCGGCGACCGCAACTTCGCCCAGGTCCTGCTGTTGTCCCGCACCGCCTCCCCGCTCGGGCAGCGCCAGTACTGGCCGATCTATGAGGCGGCCGAGGCCGCCGGCCTGCCGGTCGGCATCCACGCGTTCGGCTATGGCGGCTCCGCGATCACCGCCGGCGGCTGGCCGTCCTACTACATCGAGGAAATGGTCGGCCACGCCCAGGCCCAGCAGGCAGTCACCGCCAGCATGATCCTGGAAGGCGTGTTCGAGCGTTTCCCCAAGCTGAAGGTCGTCATGATCGAGGGCGGCGTCTGCTGGGCGGCCGCCCTGATGTGGCGGCTGGATGCGCATTACCGCAAGCTGAAGCAGGAACTGCCGCATCTGCAGCGCCTGCCGTCGGAGTACCTGCGCAGCAACATCTGGTTCACCACCCAGCCGATCGAGGAACCGGAACCGCGCAGCCAGTTGGCGGAGGTGTTCGACTGGATGGGCTGGGACCGCATCCTGTTCGCGACCGACTACCCGCATTGGGACTTCGACGATCCCGCCCACGCGCTGCCGATCAGGATGACCGAGACCCAGCGTCGCCAGGTATTCCTCGAGAATGCCAAATCCGTGTTCGGAATCACCTGACCGGAAGGCGCGCCTGCGGTAGTAGATGGTACGGCGTCGTGGGGCGCCCATCCATAGGATAGCCGGATTGCGTGTCATTTGCCGTGCCGGAATAGTTGCGGCCGGACTCGCTGCATGGGTCGCGATGTCCCCGAGCCTCGCCCAGCAGGCGCGCCCGCGCGACCAGCAGCATGATGTTTCGGTTGCGCTCAACCACGCCCTGTTGACCGCGTCCGGCGGTGGCCTGCACGTCAAGCTGGGCGATCAGGCGATCCTGACCGTGCCGGAGGACGAGCTTTTTCTGCCGAGTCCTGGTGCGGATGCGCTGCTGCGCGCGGCCAGCCGGCCGGTTCCGGATGATTACGCCGGCATAGTTATTGACCAGTCGGCCATCGATTGGTTCGCGATCCTGCAGGTCGTCGCGCGCGGCCATGTCGATGCAGACGAGATGACTTCCTGGACTGCGAACGACCTGATCGCGAGTGTGCGGGACGATGTCGAGCGCGACAACGTCCAGCGCATGGCACGCGGCGAACCAGCCATGGAAGTGAGGCGGTGGATCCAGCCCCCGACATACGATGCCGCACGGCATCAACTGCTCTGGTGCCTGCTCATCGTCCCGCAGGAGGCACGCCGGGATGCCGGCGGGGAGATTGTCTACAACGCCGTCACGTTCGGCCGAACGGGATATGTCCGCCTGGCGTTGGCGACCACTGTGGACCAGTTGCCGCGGGAGCAGGACATTCCCGGCGTCGTGCTCAACCACATCGAATACCTGCCTGGGCAGGGCTTCGGCGATTTCCAGTCCGGCAAGGACGCCATGGATTCCGCCGGCCTGGCCGGCGTTTTCGGAATCGAGCGGATCCGCAAGGCCGACTTCAAGACACGGGTGCACGCGTTCGCCGCACCGTTGGTCGTGCCCGGCGGGATCACGCTGATCGTCGCGATGGTGGGCGGCCTGACCGTACTGCTGTACCGCTGGCGGCATGTCCGCCGGCCGATGCGGCGCGGATGAACGCCCACCGCGCCGCCACGCGTTTCCCGCTCGGGGAAGAACTCGAAACCAGGCAGAGCCGCACCAAATGACAACGATGGATATCGTCCACATCCCCGCTTCGCGCATCGTCGAAGTCGCGCGCGTGGCCTTTGCCACGCCCGACGTGGATTTCCTGTGCTTTGGGGAATCGGACCAGCCGAGCCCGGTGGTGGCGCGGGATGCGGCGATTGCCGCATTGCATCGGGGAGAGACGCGGTACCCCGATGTGCGCGGCCTGCCGCCGCTGCGGACGCTGCTCGCCGAGTACCTCACGCAATTGCATGCGCGACCGGTGACCGAAACCCGCATCCAGGTCACCGCATCCGGCATGGCGGCGATTTCCATCGCCCTGGCTGCCACGGTGCAGGCGGGCCAACGGGTGGTCCTGCATAGCCCGTCCTGGCCGAATGTCGGCAACGCGGCGCGACTGCGCGGCGCAACGGTGACGGAGCTCGACCTGAGGCCGCAGCCGGATGGCAGCTTCCGTCTCGATCTCGACCGGCTTGATGCGCTGCTGGCGGGGGCGCGGGCATTCATCCTGAACTCGCCGAACAACCCGACCGGCTGGACCGCGACGCGGGCGGAGCTGGAAGCGATCGTCGCGATGGCCCGCCGCCACGGCGTGTGGCTGATCTCCGACGAGGTCTATTCGCGACTGGTCTACGACGGCACCCCGGCCGCGCCGTCCCTGCTGGATATCGCCAGTCCGGAAGACCGCGTGATCGTGTGCAACAGCTTCTCCAAGACCTGGGTGATGACCGGCTGGCGCCTGGGCTGGCTGGTGGTGCCGGAGGGCACGCGCGACAGCTTCACGGACCTGGTGGAGGTGACGCATTCCGGCGTCGCCCCGTTCATCCAGCGGGCCGGCATCGCGGCGATCGGCGACACCGCGGTGGTCGAGCGGTTCCGGACGCATTGCGCCAACGGCCGTGCGCTGGTGAGCGAGGCGCTGAACGGCCTCAACGGGGTGCGCTACACCGCGCCGGTGGGCGCGTTCTATGCGTTCGTGGGCATCGAGGGGCTGAAGGACAGCCTCGACCTGGCACTGAAGCTGGTGAGCCGGCACGGCGTCGCGGTGGCGCCCGGCGTGGCGTTCGGCGAGGCCGGGGAAGGCAGCCTGCGCATCTGCTTCGCCCAGTCCCCGGCGCTGATCGCCCGCGCGATGGAGCGGCTGCGCGCCGGCCTGCGCACGGAACTGCCTGCATGAGCGGCGGCCCGCACGTCTGCGGAGCCTGCGGCGCGGCGGTGCGGCCGCCATTCCGGGCCCCGCCGCCGGAGATCGCGCCGGACCTCGACATGCGCCCGGGGGAGCCGGCGCGCTCGACGCTGGTCGATTGGGTGCAGACCTGCCCGGTCTGCGGCGCAGCGGCACCGGATCTGCAGGCGCTGTCGCCCGCGGCAAAGCCGGTCGTCGAATCGCCCGCGTATCGCGCGCTGACCACGTCGGGGCTGGAGGAGACGCTGCCGTTCCGCCGCTGGGCGATGATCTGCCGGGAAACCGGCGATGCCGCCAACGAGGCCGAGGCCCTGCTGCAGGCAGCCTGGGCCGCCGACGATGCGGCGGCGATGACGGATGGTGTGACGTTCCGCCAGCAGGTCGTGCGGCTTTGGGGCGACCCGGCGGACGAGGAGACGGCGCTCCGGCAGCTCGACGTGCTGCGGCGGGCCGGGTCGTTCGATGCCGCCGCCGCGCGGGCGGCTGCGCTGGGTCGGCGCAGCCTCAGCGAGACGGCAGCCGCGATCCTGCGGTTCCAGCAGGCGCGGATCGCGACACGGGACATCGGGCGGCATCTGATCAGCAGCGCCCTGCCGCCGCCGGCCCATGCGCCGCATGTCTCGCATGGCAAGCGGCCGGCGCCCACGCTGTGGAGCCAGTTGTTCCAGCGGTAGAACCCGCGCGGAGCAGAATCGTCAGGTTCGGATGAGTGTGTTTTCAGGCTGACTGGAAAACCGGGCCTGACCGCAATCCACCCGGACGACGCGGCACTGGCCAGCATTTCTCCCTCTCCCCCTGAGGGAGAGGGGCGGGGTGAGGGGGCCTTCCAGTACCGCCGGCGTGGATTGCCCCCTCTCCCCAACCCTCTCCCTCAAGGGGAGAGGGAGAAATATTGGCGGCCGCACGTTTCCAGTCAGGCTGAACTTGCTCCAGGCGGCCATCGGAGCAAATTCCTCCCGCCTCGGGTTCGTCTCAGCGACCGGACGCCAATCCTGGGTCATGCGCTCCCTCCGGCTCTTCCAGTTCCACGCTGAGTTCCCGCAACGCCGCGGTGTGCGGGTGCTTGACCCGGCCGGCGCGCAGGTCCTCGGCGGTCAGCGTCTCCACCAGCTCGCCCCCCTGCATCACGCCGATCCGCTGGCACAGATGGCCGACCACCGCCAAATTGTGGCTGACCAGCACGTAGGTCAGCCGGCGCGCCTGCTGCAGGTCGGCCAGCAGGTTCAGCACCTCGGCCTGGACCGAGACATCCAGCGCGCTGGTCGGCTCGTCCAGCAGCACCACGTCGGGTTCCGACATCAGCGCCCGCGCGATGGCAACCCGCTGGCGCTGCCCGCCGGAGAGCTGGTGCGGGTAGCGGAACCGCATGGAATCCGGCAGCGCGACCTCGGCCAGCCCGCGGCGGATGCGGGTCTCGATATTGTCCATCCGGTGCACCAGCAGCGGCTCGCTGAGCAGCCGGTCCACCGTCTGGCGCGGGTGCAGGGAGCCATACGGGTCCTGGAACACCATCTGGACGCGGCGATAGAAATCGCGGGACCGCCGTGGAGTCAGCGGCGTGCCGGCAATCGCCATGTGGCCGGTCCAGTCGGCGTTCAGGCCGGACAGCGCGCGCAGCACCGTGGACTTGCCGGACCCGCTTTCCCCCACCAGGCCGAAATTCTCGCCGGGGGCGACGCGGAAGGAGATCCCCTTGACCGCCTGCGTGCTGCCGAAGCGCACGAACAGCGCGGCGACGTCGATCATATCAGCCATGACGGGTCCCGCTGCATGACCTTCAGCCGCCGTTGCGGGTGGCTGAGGGTCGGCAGGCACTCCAGCAGCCCGCGCGTGTAGGGATGCGTGGCGCGGGTCAGCTCGCCGGCCGGCAATTCCTCGACGATGCGGCCGGCATACATCACCGCGACCCGGTCGCAGAAATGCGAGACCAGCGGCAGGTCGTGGCTGATCAGCAGCAGGCCCATGCCGCGGCGCGACACCAGGTCCTCGATCAGCCGCAGGATCTCGGCCTGCACGCTGGCATCCAGCGCGCTGGTGGGCTCGTCCGCGATCAGCAGTTCGGGGTCCGGCGCGAGCATCATCGCGATCATCACCCGCTGGCCCATGCCGCCCGACAGCTCGTGCGGGTAGCTGCCGGCGACGCGCGCGGGATCGCGGATCTGCACCTGGGCGAGCAAGTCGATCGCCGCCTGGGCAGCGACCTTGCGGCTGCCGCCCCGGTGCACCCGCCACGCCTCGGCGATCTGCGCGCCGGCGGTCATCACCGGGTTCAACGAGTATTTCGGGTCCTGCATGATCAGCCCCGCCCGCCGGCCGCGGATGCGGCGCAGCGCCGGCTCGTCGGCGGTCAGCAGGTCTATCCCGTCGAACTGCAGCCGGTCGGCGGTGATCCGCGCGTTGGACGGCAGCAGCCGCATGATGGACCGCGCGGTCAGCGACTTGCCCGATCCGGACTCGCCGACGATGCCAAGCTTCTCCTGGCCCAGCGTCAGGGAGACGTTGCGGACGGCCTCGGACATGCCGGTGGCGGTGGGAAACTGGACGCGCAGGTTCTCGATCTCGACCAGCATCAGCGTTGCCGCGGATCGAGCACGTCGCGCATGCCGTCGCCCAGCAGGTTGAACGCCAGCGAGACGGCAAAGATCGCGACGCCGGGGATGGTCGGCACCCACCACTGCTCCAGGATATAGGCGCGGGAGGCGGCGATCATGGTGCCCCATTCCGGCATCGGCGGTTGCGCGCCCATGCCCAGGAAGCCCAGCGCGGCGGCGGTCAGGATGATGCCGCTCATGTCCAGGGTGACGCGCACGATGACGCTGGACAGGCATAGCGGGACGATGTGGCGCAGGATGATGCGGGGCGCACTGGCGCCGGCCAGGCGGACCGCGGCGATGAAGTCGGTGTTGCGGACCGTCATGGTCTCGGCGCGGGCGAGGCGGGCATAAGGCGGCCAGGCGGTCAGCGCGATCGCGATGATGGCGCTGGTGATGCCGGGCTTCAGCGCGGCCACGAAGGCCAGCGCGAGCACCAGGCGCGGAAACGCCAGGAACACGTCGGTGACGCGCATCAGCACGCGGTCGACGATGCCGCCGAGGTAGCCGGCCACGCTGCCCACAGCCAGGCCGATCGGCGCCACCAGCGCGACGACCGCCACGACCATGCCCAGCGTGATCCGCCCGCCATACAGGATGCGCGAGAAGATATCCCGCCCCAACTCGTCGGTGCCGAACCAGTGCGCCGCCGACGGCCACGCGAGCCGCCCCGCAAGGTCCTGCGCGCTCGGGTTCTGCCAGGCCAGCAGCGGCGCGGCCAGGGAGGCGACGATCATCACCGCCACGGTCGCCAGCCCGACCATCGCCAGGCCATTGGCGCGGAACTGCAGCCAGCCACGATAGCGCCGCACCCAGGCGGCCTGCGCGCGGGACGCGGGCGTCTCGCTCAGCAGCCAGTCGCGCGACAGGACGGTGGTGAAAGCGCTCATCGGACTCGAGGATCCAGCAAGCTGTATGCCAGATCCGACAGCAGGTTCAGCACGAGGTAGACCAATCCGATGACAAGGGTGGCACCGAGCACGGCGTTCATGTCGGCGTTGAGGAGGGAGCCGGTGAGGTAGAGGCCGATGCCCGGCCAGGAGAACACGGTCTCGGTGATGACCGCGCCCTCCAGCAGGCCGGCGTAGGCCAGCGCGAGGACGGTCACCAGCCGCACCGTGATGTTGCCGAAGGCGTGGCGCCACAGGATGCGGCTGGCGGACAGGCCCTTGGCGCGGGCGGTGACGATGTATTCGCCGGACAGCGCCTCGATCATGAAGGCGCGGGTCATGCGGGTGATGTAGGCCATCGAGAAATACGCCAGCACCGCGGCTGGCTGCACCAGGTGGGCGGCGGCGTCCCAGAACTCATCCCAGTCGCCGTCGAGCGCCGCGTCCAGCACCAGCATGCCGGTGATGTGGGGCACCAGGCCCTCATAGGCGACGTCGAGCTGGCCGGTGCCGGGGGCGATGCCCAGCTTGGCGTAGAACACCAGCAGGCAGACCAGCCCCAGCACGAACACCGGCACGGATTGGCCGGCGAGGCTGAAGACGCGCACCACGTGGTCGAACCGCGAGCCCTGCCGCCAGGCCGCGACCACGCCCAGCGGCACGCCCAGCAGCACGGCGACGATCATCGCGGTCGTCGCCAGTTCCAGGGTGGCGGGGAAGAAACGGGCGATGTCCTCGGTGACCGCGCGGGAGGTCATCACCGAGTGCCCCAGGTCGCCATGCAGCAGGTTGCGCAGGTAGATCCAGAACTGCACCGGCAGCGGCTGGTCCAGCCCCATTTCCAGGCGCACGCGCGCGATCACGTCCGGCGGCGCGTGATCCCCCGCAATGGCGATGACCGGGTCGATCGGCATCGCGCGGCCGATCAGGAACGTGACGAGGACCAGGCCGAACAAGGTCACCGGGACGCTCGCCAGGGAGGCCAGCGCCTGGCGCAGGCGGTGGCCGGTCACGCCTTAACGATCTGCGCGTAGCGGGTGTAGTCGGGCAGCACGCCGATCGACAGGCCCGAGACGCCCTTGCGCGCCACGTCCACCTCGAAGTTCTGCAGCAGCATGATGAACGGCGCGCGCTGCTGGAAGTCGCGCTGCATCGTGGCGTAGATCGCGTTGCGCTTCGCCGGGTCGAGTTCCTTCGCCGCGTCGTCGACCGCCGTGGTCATCGCCGGATCGAAGAAATGGGTGCGCCAGGCCAGAATGCGCAGCTTGCTGGCGTCCGAGTCGTCCGGATTGGCGCAGAACGCCTGGGCGTTCGAGTTCGCGTCGAGATAGTCGGGGAACCAGGTGTTCATTGCCATCTGGTGCTGGCGGGCGCGCATCTTGCTGATGACCTGCTTCTGCTCGCCGGCCTGCAGGTTCAGCTTGACGCCGATCGCCGCCATGTCCGCCTGGATCGCCTGCGCGATCTCGGAGAACGGCGAGCGGGCGAAATGGTCGAGCGTGACGGTGAAGCCGTCGGGCAGGCCGGCCTGGGCCAGCAATGCCTTGGCCTTCGCCACATCCTTCTTGAACGGCGCATCGCCGATGGCGCCCGGCACGCCCTTGGGCAGGAAGGACTGCCAGACGAACCACAGGCCGGGGGTGATGTTCTTGGCGATCGCCTCGTAGTCGATGGCGTATTTCAGCGCCTGCAGCACTTCCGGCTTCTTGAACTCCGGCACCGCCATGTTCAGCGAGATATACATCGAGGTGAGCTGGCCCATCCGGGTCGGCGGGTAGTTCGCGTCGCCGGCGATGGTCTTGAGCTGGTCGGCGCTCAGGTCGCGGGCGACGTCGATATCGCCCTTCTTCAGCGCCAGGAGCTGGGCCGCCGGTTCGGCGACGTGGCGGATGACCACCCGCGGGACGCGCGGCTTTACCGCGGCATGCGGATTGGTCTCCAGGATGATGTGGTCGCTCGCCTGCCAGTCGACCAGCCGGTACGGCCCTGCCCCGGCACTGTGCGTCTTGAGCCAGGCATTGCCCAGGTCGTTATTGGTCTGATTCGCCAGCGCCGAGGCCTTCTCGACCACGCAGCCGCAGGTGGCCGACAGGCAGTACAGCACGAAAGTGGTCGCCTGCACCGCCGGCAGCGTCAGTTCCACGGTGTAGTCGCCGGTGGTTCGGATCATCTTCTCGACGTTGTCGGCGTTCCAGCCGAACTGGGTCAGGATGAATCCGGGGGTCAGGTTCAGCTTGACGACGCGCTGCAGGCTGAACGCGACATCCTCGGCGGTCAGCGGCTTGCCGCTGTCGAACAGCACGCCGCGGCGGATCTGGAAGGTGAAGACCAGGCCGTCCTTGCTGACATCCCATTTCTCCGCCAGGTCGCCGACCAGCTTGCTGGTGTCTGCCGGGTCCGGGACGATCAGCTTGCGGTACAGGTTGCCGCAGGCTTCGTTGTTGGCGAATTCATAGGATTGCGCGGGGTCGAAGGCGCCGACGATGTCGTCGATCGCCTTCGCCATGACCACCGCGTTCTTCGGCGTCGCGGCCTCGGCGGAGCGGAACAAGGCGGGGGCCGCCAGACTCGAGGCGGAGGCGGCAAGCAGCGTGCGGCGGCTCAGCATCGTGCGATATCCTTGTTCTGCAGCACGGCTTTATTTTCCCCCGTCACCAAAACCGTTCTCCCTCTCCCCTTGCGGGCTTGGTCCGCTCTGCGGCCCAAGCCCGCAAGGGGAGAGGGAGAAGTTTCTACCGGCCCTCGTTCATCCCGGACTTCGAGCAGGGTCGTCACCAGGACCATCAGCCCTTCACGATGGTCTCGTACCGCGTGTAGTCCGGCAGCGGGCCGAGGATGAACCCCTTGGTGTCCAGCCGCGCCACCGACGTGGCGTTCTTCTGCAGCAGCATGGCGAACGGCGCCGCCTCGCGGAACTTGCGCTGCATGTCCTCATACATCGCAATACGCTGCTTCGAATCCAGCTCCTTCGCCGCCATCTGGGACGCTACGGTCAGCGCGGCATCCTGGAAATGCGACCGCCACGCCAGGATCTTCAGCTTGCTGGTGTCGGAATCGTCCGGGTTCTCGCAGAACGCCTGGGCGTTGGAGTTCGGGTCGAAATAATCCGACCCCCAGACCAGCACCGCAAGCTGGTGCTGCCGCGCACGGGTCTTGGTGATGACCTGCTTCTGCTCGCCCGGCAGCAGGGAGACCTTGATGCCGACCGCGGCGAGATCGGCCTGCAGCGCCTGGGCGATATCGCCGTACGGCGAACCCGAGATGTAGTCCATCGTGCAGGCGAACCCGTCCGGCAGACCAGCCTGCGCCAGCAGCGCCTTGGCCTTGGCCACGTCCTTCTTGAACGGCTCGTCGGCCAGCGCGCCCGGCAGGCCCTTCGGCAGGAAGGACTGGTCGACGCTCCAGGTGCCGGGGGTGATGTTCTTGGCGATGGCCTGGTAGTCGATCGCCCATTTGATCGCCTGCTGGACCCCGGGCTTCGCCAGGTTGGCGTCGTTCTGGTTCATCGCGATGTACATCGACGTCGCCTGGCCGGAACTGGCCACGGTGAAGCTCTTGTTCGTCATCAGCGACTTGAGCTGGTCGGCCGTCAGGTCGCGGGCGATGTCGGCATCGCCCTTCTGCAGCATCAGCAACTGGGTCGCGGGTTCCGCCACATGCTTCACCACGATCCGCTTCACGCCGACCTTGATGCCGGAATGCGGGTTCACGTCGGCGATCATGCTGTCCGACGCCTGCCAACTGGTCAGCCGGTAGGCCCCGGCACCGGCCGTGTTCGTCTTCAGCCAGCCATTGCCGAAATCGCCGTTGGCGGCATGCGCCATGACGGTCGCCTTCTCCACCACCGACCCGACATTGGCCGACAGGCAGTACAGCACGAAGCTGGTGGCCTGCACCGACCCCAGCTTCAACTGCACCGTGGTCTCGTCCACCGCGCGGATCATGTCCTGCACGTTGTCCTTGGTGAAGCCGAACTGGGTCAGGATGAAGCCGGGGGTCTTGTTCAGCAGCACGACGCGCTGGAAGGAGAACGCGACGTCC
>JARLIJ010000255.1 GCA_031291795.1 Acetobacteraceae bacterium
CAGGAGAGTCGGTATCTTCGGCGGCTGGTATAAATCTGTGTTAAAATCTTCCTCCCTTCTTCCAACCCCGCCTGGCACCGCCACGCCACGACTGCCCCAAATCGCCATATGCGATCGCCCTGGGTATGTCGGGCATCTGTGTAGGAGGCAGTCGTATAAGGCTGCCCGAAAACCGGTGGAACGATGCCTCGCCCCACCGCCCGCAGCCGTCCTAGCGGTTCATCCCGCGCACCGCTTCTACCACCGCCCGCGTCACCTCCTGGGTCGTCGCCTTGCCGCCCAGGTCCGGCGACAGGATACCTGCCGCGCAGACCTGCTCGACCGCACGCATCAGCAGGTCGGCGGCCGGCTTCTCGCCCAGGTGCTCCAGCATCATCGCCGCCGTCCAGAAGCTCGCCACCGGGTTGGCAATGCCCTTGCCGGTGATGTCGAAGGCGCTGCCATGGATCGGCTCGAACATCGACGGGCTGCGCCGTTCGGGGTCGATATTGCCGGTGGGGGCGATGCCGAGCGAGCCGGCCAGGGCGGCGGCGAGGTCCGACAGGATGTCGGCGTGCAGGTTGGTCGCCACCACCGTGTCGATGCTCTGCGGCTTGCGGACCATCCGCGTGGTCATCGCATCGACCAGTTCCTTGTCCCAGGTCACATCCGGGTAGTCGTGCGACACCAGGGCGGCGATCTCATCCCAGAACACCATGCCATGCCGCTGGGCGTTCGACTTGGTCACCACCGTCAGCAGCTTGCGCGGCCGGGAGCGTGCGATATCAAAGGCAAAGCGCATGATCCGCTCGACGCCGCGGCGGGTGAAGATGGCGGTCTCGGTCGCCACCTCCTCCGGCATGCCGCGATGGGCACGCCCGCCATGGCCGGCATACTCGCCTTCCGAGTTCTCCCGCACGATCACCCAGTCCAGGTCGCCGACACCGACATCGCGCAACGGCGAGGTCACGCCCGGCAGGATGCGGGTCGGCCGCACATTGGCGTACTGGTCGAAGCCCTGGCAGATCGGCAGCCGCAGGCCCCAGAGCGAGATGTGGTCGGGCACGTCCGGATCGCCCACCGCGCCGAAATAGATCGCGTCCGCGGTGCGCAACCAGGCCAGCCCGTCCGGCGGCATGAACATGCCGTGCCTGCGGTACCAGTTGGAGCCCCAGTCGTAGTGGTCGACCTTCAGAGTGAAGCCGCCGTCGCGGGCGGCCACCGCCTCCAGCACTTCCAGCCCGGCGCTGATCACTTCCGGGCCGATGCCGTCTGCGGGGATGGACGCGATGCGGTATTCCTTGGGCGTGCCAGGGGGGGTGGCAGAGGGGATGGCGGGGGGCATGCGAGGGGCTCCTTGGCGCTACCCCGTCTTGGTAGCGCTACAACGGGCAAGAACCAAGCCGTGTACCCCCATGCGAGAGCAACAGGTCAGAGTTGCTGACATTCATGCTGCACTTGCGAACAAAGCGGCCCAGGTTTTGCCGGAATGGCCTCGCGCGCGCGTGAGGCAATCCAGCGACAGGGGATTGACCCATGCACATCGCCTTGCCCGCCATTCTGCGGCACGCTTTCGGCCTCTCTCCGGCCCGCGACGAGCACCTCCTCGCCGGCGCCGACGAGGCATCCCTCCAGGCGCTCGGGGTCAGCCAGCCGGTGCTGGCGCAGTTCCGCCAGGACGTGGCCGCGCTCTGCCCGGACCTGGTGCATGAGGCGCAGTGGGGCGTCTCCCACCGCGACTGACCTGGGTGCCACTGGCCGGGGCGCGACCGGATCCAGGCGCGACTGATCAGGTCGCTTCCCAGCGGATCGACGGGGTGCCGGGCTGCGCCGGTTCCACCGCGCCGATGATCGCCCCCGTCACGCCCGCGGCGGCCAGCGCCTCCAGGCATGCCAAGGCCCGGATCGCAGCCACGCCGGCCAGCAAGCCCGCGGCAATGGCGGGTCCCGACAGCATCGCCGCCAGCGCCTGATCCCGGTGCGGGGCGACGTCCAGGGCGCCCGGCAGCAGCGGAATGGCGTCCAGCCGCAGCGTCGCCGCCATGCCTGACGCGGCCAGCATCTCGGTCAACGCACCCAGCAGGCCTTGCGACGTCAGACTGGCACAGGCGCTCGCGTGCTGCGCGGTCAGCACCCGCGCGGCCGGGGCATCGCTGGCCTGGGCGGTTTCGAGGGCGGCCTGCAGCCAGGACGCGCGGGTGCGGCCCAGGCGGTGGCCGGCCAGCAGGACGCTCGCACCCAGGGGCTTGGTCAGGATCAGCACGTCCTCGGCCTGCAGGCCGGAGCGGTGGCGCATCCGGCCGGAATCCGCCCAGCCGTTGACCGCGAGCAGGAGCGACAATTCGCTCCCCTGCGCCGCGTTGGCACGCAGCAAGGTCGCCCCGTCGGCGCGCAGGGCCGTCTCCACCCCATCCAGCAGCGTCGTCAGGTCGCGTTCGGTGGACCCGGTGGGGAGGGTGGCAAACGCCATTGCGCCAGAGGGTTGGGCACCGGCCGCGTGCAGCGCCGCCAGGGCATGGACCGTCGCCAGCCGCCCGAGGGCGAACGGGTCGTCGACCAGGGCGGGGACGCGTTCCAGGGCCTGGATCAGCAGCTTGCCGACCGGCGGCTTGACGATCGCGGCCGGGGTCGGGTCGGTCGCGCGGTCGGCAGCAAGATCCGGCATGGCGCTGCCGGGGGCAGGACGCAGCGTCGCGTAGGTGCGGACCCAGCGCCGGTCGAGCCGGTCCTTCCAGTGCCACACCGCCGCCCCGGCCACTGCCAGGCCGTTCCGCCACGCCACCGCGCGCCCATGGCCCAGGCCGAGGATCGCCAATGCCTCGCGCTGCGGGTGCCAGCGCTGCAGCGGCCGGCCGGTGGCGGCGCGGCGCAGGTTTGCGGCGAGCGGTGGCCCGGCGCGTACCGCCCATACCCCGGCTTTCGGCCGTGGTTCGGCCAGCGCGGCGCAATCGCCGGCGGCGAAGACAAAATCGTGGCTGACGCTGCGCAGGCAGGCATCGACCTGCACACAGCCCAGCGCGTCGCAGCCGAGGCCGGAGGCGGCGAGGAAGATCGGCCCCACCACGCCGCTCGCCCACAACGCGGCCTGCGCTTCCAGGAAGGTGCCGTCGGACAGGAACAGGCGGCCCGCGGCATGATGGGTGGCGATGACGCCCGAAACCAGCGCGACCCCGGCCTCCACCAGCGCGGCACGCACGACGCTGCGGACGCGGGCAGGGGTCTCGTCCAGGGGTTCGGTCCCGGAGGCCACCAGCGTCAGGCGCAACCGCCCGGCGCAGCGTTGCGCGAGGGCCAGCGCCAGCTCCACCCCGGCCGGCCCCGCGCCGACGATCGCCACCGGGGCACCGTCGGGCAGGTCTGCTTCCAGACCCGCCCATTCGGCCAGGAAGCGCCCGATCGGCTTGACCGGCACGCCGCTGCCCTCGGGCATGGCGGGGGCGCCGCCGAGGTCCAGCGACAGCAGGTCGAACGGCAGGACCGGCCGGCCGACCACCGCGACCCGGCGGGCGTCCAGGTGCAGCGCAATTGCCTCCCCAAGGATCAGCCGCGCCCCGGCGGCGGCGGCGAGCGGCGCCAGGTCGATCGCGGCCTGGTCCGGCGTGTAGTCGCCGCGGATCACCCCCGGCAGCATGCCGGAGTAGGGCGTCTCCGGCTCGCGCGCGACCAGCGTCAGGCGCACCCCTGGTTCGGGCCGCAGCGCGAAACGGCGCAGGACC
>JARLIJ010000256.1 GCA_031291795.1 Acetobacteraceae bacterium
GATTGTTGCGCGATCCCGTCACGGTGATCGTCACCGTGATGCTGATCGGCATCCTGTTCATTACGCTGGGCGCGCCCCTGGTCACGCACTACGACCCCTACGCCGGCAGCGTCCTCGCCCGCCTGAAACCAATCGGCACCGCAGGCCACTGGCTCGGTACCGATGAGACCGGGCGCGACCTGTGGACCCGGCTGTGCTACGGCGGCCGCCTGTCGCTGCTGGCAGCCGTGCTGCCGGTGACGATCTCGCTGATCCTGGGCGGCTTCCTCGGCATCCTGGCAGGCTATGCCGGCGGCTGGGTCAACACGATGATCATGCGCACGATGGACGTGTTCTACGCGTTCCCCTCGATCCTGCTGGCGATCGCCATCTGCGGCCTGCTGGGCAACGGCCTGACCAACTCCATCCTTGCCCTGGCCGTGGTGTTCATCCCGCCCATGGTGCGCGTCGCGGAAACCGTCACCACCCAGGCGCGGCACCTGGACTTCGTAGAGGCCGCTCGGGCGTCCGGCACCACAACGTTACAGATCATACGATACCATGTGCTGGCCAACGTGCTGGGGCCGATCATGGTCTACGCCACCAGCCTGATCAGCGTGTCGATCATCCTGTCCGCCGGCCTGTCCTTCCTCGGCCTGGGTGTCACGCCGCCGCAGGCCGAATGGGGCCTGATGCTGAACTCCCTGCGCCAGGCGATCTACGTGCAGCCCTATGTCGCTGCCCTGCCGGGCCTGATGATCTTCGTCACCTCGATGTGCTTCAACCTGATGAGTGATGGATTCCGTAGCGCAATGGACGTGAGGCTGAACAAATGAGCGGCGCACAGGCCCAGGACCCGCGCGACCGCGGCGGCCCCGCCCAGCCGCTGCTGATCGTGGACAATCTGCGCAAGCATTTCCCGGTGCGCGGCGGCCTGCTGAACCGCCAGGTCGCAACGGTGCAGGCGGTGGACGACCTCTCGTTCTCCGTCCGGAAAGGCGAGACCCTGGGCATTGTGGGTGAATCCGGCTGCGGAAAATCGACGACGGCACGCTTGTTGATGCGACTGGTGGCCCCCGATGCCGGGTCGGTCGTGTTCGACGGCGATGCCGTTGCCGAACGCGGCGGCATCACCGTGAACGAGATGCGCCGGCAGATGCAGATGGTGTTCCAGGACAGCTACTCGTCGCTGAACCCGCGCATGACGATGGCGGAAAGCATCGCCTATGCCCCGCGCATGCACGGCATCGGCCGCAAGGAAGCCTACGACCGCGCCGAGGGCCTGCTGTCCCAGGTCGGCCTCAACCCGCGGCAATACGCCCGCCGCTACCCGCACGAACTGTCCGGCGGCCAGCGCCAGCGCGTGAACATCGCCCGCGCTTTGGCGCTGGAGCCGCGCCTGGTGATCCTGGATGAGGCCGTCGCCGCCTTGGACAAATCGGTCGAGGCGCAGGTGCTGAACCTGCTGGCCGACCTCAAGGAGCACTTCAACCTCACCTACCTGTTCATCAGCCACGACCTGAACGTCGTCGAATATATGAGCGACCGCGTGCTGGTGATGTATCTCGGCCGCGTGGTGGAAATCGGCCCGGTCGAGCAGATCTACCGCAAGCCGCGCCACCCCTACACACGGGCATTGTTTGCCTCCAAGCCGACGCTCGACCCGGATCGGCGCACCACCGAGATGCCGCTGACCGGCGATCCGCCGAACCCGATCAACCCGCCCTCCGGCTGCCGCTTCCGGACCCGCTGCGCCTTCGCGCAATCGGTGTGCGCAGAAAAACTGCCGGTCCTGGCTGCACCGTTGGACGGCGACACCGACACGGACCTGCCGCACCTGGTGGCCTGCCACGTGCCCGAGGCCCAGGCCGCGATGGGCCACGCTGCCATGGGAGTGCACCATGCCTGACATCGGCATCGCGCCGCCCGCGCCCGACGAAGCGCCCATGCTGAAAGTCGAGGACCTGACAGTCCGTTTCCGCCGCCGCGGTTCGGACGTGGCCGCCGTCAACGGCGCATCGTTCTCGCTGCGCCGGGGCGAGACGCTGACCATCCTGGGCGAATCCGGTTCCGGCAAGAGCGTCAGCCTGAAGGCCCTGATGGGCCTGTTGCCGGACTACGCAGAAACCCACGGCAAGGTTTGGCTGAACGGCCAGGAGATCCTGGGCCTGCCCGCGCCCGCACTGGCAAAATTGCGCGGCGGCGCGATCTCGATGATCTTCCAGGAGCCGATGGCGGCGCTCGATCCGGTCTACACGATTGGCGAGCAGATCGCCGAGACCATCGTCCAGCACGAAAACGTCGACCGCCGCACCGCCATGAAGCGCGCGCTCGGTTTGCTGGAACAGGTGAAGATCCCGTCCCCCGAACGGCGGTTGAAGAACTTCCCGCATGAGATGTCGGGCGGCATGCGGCAACGTGCGATGATCGCGCTGGCCCTGGCCTGCTCGCCCTCCGTGCTGCTGGCGGACGAACCGACCACCGCGCTGGACGTGACGGTGCAGATTCAGATCCTGTTGCTGCTGCGGCAGTTGCAGGAGGAACTGGGCATGGCCGTTGTGTTCGTCACGCACGATGTCGGTGCCGCAGCGGAAATCTCCGACCGGATCTCGGTGATGTATGGCGGTCGTTTCGTGGAAAGCGGCACGACGCGGGAGATCATGCGCAACCCGCAGCATCCGTACACCCAGGGCCTGCTGTCCTCCACCGTCCATGGCGGCATGCGCGGGCGCAAGCTGGAGACGATCCCCGGTACGCCGCCCAACCTGGCGCATCTGCCGCCGGGCTGTGCGTTCGCGCCGCGCTGTCGTTACGCGGTCGAGGCTTGCCGATCGGAGATTCCCGTCGTTACATCCGAAACCGGCGCCATGGTGCGTTGCGTGCGCGCTGTCGAGACCGTCGCCGCCTGAATCCGTCTGGAGACCTGTCATGCCCCCAATCAGCGAAACCGCGTTCGAGACGCTGCTCGCGCAGACCGGCATCCCGTTCGATGCTGCCCAGAAGAAGATGCTGCACACGGCCTATCCGATGCTGGCCGCGATGATCGAACGCGTGACCGCCCCGATGCCGCGCGAGGCCGAACCGGCGCTGATCTTCCACCCGGAGATCGGCTGATGTTTACGATCGCCGAGGCATCGAAGCTGATCGGCGACAAGCAATTGTCGCCGGTGGAACTGACGCAATCCTGCCTGGCGCAGGTGAAGAAGCTCAACCCCACGCTGAATGCGTTCCTGCTGGTCACCGAGGAGCGCGCGCTCGCCGACGCCAAGGCGGCCGAGGCACGCATCATGGCCGGCAAGGGCCGCGGTCCGCTGGACGGCATCCCCATCGCGCACAAGGACATCTACAACACCGCCGGCATCCGCACGACGGGCCATTCCAAGCTGCTGCAGGACAACGTGCCGACCGCGGATTCCACGGTGGTGCACAAATGGGCTGAGGCAGGAACGACCCTGCTGGGCAAGCTCGCGACGCATGAATTCGCGATGGGCGGCCCGTCCTTCGACCTGCCCTGGCCGCCGGCACGCAATCCCTGGAATCCGGAGCATTTCACGGCGGGTTCGTCGTCCGGCACGGGGGCGGCGGTGGCGTCCGGCATGATCATGGGCGGCACCGGATCGGACACCGGCGGCTCGATCCGTGGCCCGTCCGCCTTGTGCGGCATCGCCGGCATCAAGCCGACCTACGGCCTGTGCAGCCGCGCAGGCGTGCTGCCGCTGTCGTTCACGCTGGACCACACCGGCCCGATGGCCTGGACGGTGGAGGACTGCGCGATCCTGCTGCAAGCCATGGCCGGCCACGATCCGTCCGATCCCGCCAGCGCCGATCGGCCGACTCCCGATTTCACCACGAACCTGTCGAACGGCGTGAAGGGCCTGCGCATCGGCGTGGTGCGGCACTTCTTCGAACAGGACAACCCGGTCAGCCCGGCCACGAAACAGGGCATCGACCATGCGCTGGAGGTCTA
Organism: Acetobacteraceae bacterium; assembly: GCA_031291795.1. Taxonomy (GTDB): domain Bacteria; phylum Pseudomonadota; class Alphaproteobacteria; order Acetobacterales; family Acetobacteraceae; genus Rhodopila. Next base: position 3,947 of record JARLIJ010000256.1, read on the forward strand.
CGAGCACCTCGGCGCCGAGGTTCGCGAGGTGAAGCTGTCGTCCCTGGCGGACTACAACGCCCCGGGCTGGCTGATCCTGCTGTCCGAGGCCTATGCGGTGCATGAGCCCTGGCTGAAGACCCGCTTCAACGACTATGGCGAATTGTTCCGCGACCGGTTGGCGCTGGGCGGGCTGATCCGCGCGTCCGACTATGTGCAGGCGATCCGCCGGCGGCGGATGCTGTGCCTGGAACTGAAGGAAGCGATGGCGGACCTGGACATCCTGGTCACCGCCGCCGCGCCCGGTGAGGCCGCGAAGATCACCGAAGTGCCGAAATGGCTGATGCTGGAGAAGCCCAACTTCACCATGCCGTTCAACGTCACCGGCTCGCCGGCGATGTGCGTCTGCACCGGCTTCGGCACCGGCGGCCTGCCGGTCAGCATGCAGCTGATCGGCAAGCCGTTCGATGAGGCGACACTGTTCCGCGCCGGCCATGCTTATGAAACGGCGATGGGCTGGCGCAAGCAGCGCCCCGCTTTGGCCGGAGCATAGCGCGATGGACCTGCACTACCTGACCATCGCGCAGGCCGCCGCGCTGATCCGCACCGGCAAGCTGTCGCCGGTGGAGCTGACGCGCGCCTTCCTCGATCGCATCCGTGCGCTGGATGCGCAGCTGAACGCCTATCTGCTGCCGCTGGAAGACACCGCGCTTGCCGACGCGAAGCGTGCGGAAGCCGAGATTGCAGCTGGAAACTACAAGGGTCCGCTGCACGGTATCCCGATCGGGCTGAAGGACATCTACAACACGGCCGGGGTGCGCACCACCGGCCATTCCGCCGTGTTCAAGGACCATGTCCCGACCGAGGACGCGTTCACCGTCACGCTGCTGCGCCAGGCTGGCGCGGTGATCCTCGGCAAGCTCTCCACCTGGGAATTCGCGATCGGCGGTGCCTCGTTCGACCTGCCCTGGCCGCCGGCGCGCAATCCGTGGAACACGGCGCAGGATCCGGGCGGTTCGTCCTCCGGATCGGGCGCCGCGGTGGCGTCCGGCCTCGCGATGGCGGCGATGGGCACCGACACCGGCGGCTCGATCCGCGGCCCGGCGTCGTGGTGCGGCATCGCCGGCCTGAAGCCGACCTACGGCTACCTCAGCCGCCGCGGCATCCTGCCGCTGTCGTTCTCGCTCGACCATGCCGGCCCGATGTGCTGGACCGTCGAGGACTGCGCGCTGATGATGCAGGTCCTGGCAAAGCACGACCCGCTCGATGCCGCCAGTGCCACGGTTCCCCCGGTCGACTTCGTCGGCGCGCTCGGGGGCAACCTGGCCGGTGTGCGCATCGGCGTGCCGCGCCACTTCTTCGAGTCCGACGTGACCTGCGAGCCCGACGTGCTCGCCGCCTTCAATCAATCGGTCACGGTGTTCCGCGCGTTGGGCGCCAGCGTGCAGGACGTGACGCTGCCGCATCTCGGCCGGTTCACCGACATCAACAGCCTGATCACCGCTGCCGAGGCCTACGCCATTCATCGCGAATGGTTGCAGAAGACACCGGAACTGTATGGCGAGCGCGGCCGCCTGCGCATGATGGCCGGCGCGTTCGTCAGTGCCGGCGACTACATCAATGCGCAGCGCGAGCGTACCCGGCTGGTGCAGGAAGTTGCATCCGTCATGACCGGCTGCGACCTGCTGATCATGCCGACGCGCCAGATGGTGGCACCGGTCCTGGGCGGTTACGATTCCTCGGTCGGCCCGTCGCTGACCCCGCCGTTCAACATGACAGGCTACCCGGCGCTGTCGCTGTGCAACGGGTTTAGCGCCACCGGCCTGCCGATCTCGTTGCAGATCGCCGGCCGACCGTTCCAGGACCACATCGTGCTGCAAGCCGGCGATGCGTTCGAGAAGGCGACGGCGTTCCGCACCGCGCGCCCTGCTCTTGCCGCCACTGCGCTGGCCGCCGAGTGAAGGAGACTGCGCCATGACCGAAATGACCTTCGCCGCGCGGGTTGCCGCGACCGGCCTGACGCCGAAGCCCGAGGACCTGCCGAAACTCGAAGCCCTGGTGAAGGACATGGACCGCGCGGCTGCGGCCTTGCTGCACGGGCCGCGGTCTTACGCCGAGGAGCCGATGAGCGTGTTCCGCCTCCCCACGCCCTGACCCGCCCGGCTACGGCGACAGCGCGTAGCGGATCGTTACTGTCACGGTCACCTGGTCCTGCGGCATCGAGGCGGTCAGCGGCGGCAGTTGGGCGCCGTGCAGCATCGCCTCGGTCGCGTCGTCCAGACGCGCCGACCCGGAGCCCTGCACCACGGCCACATCCAGCACGTGGCCGGAACGATCGACCTCGAAACGGACCACCACCCGGCCTGCTTCGCCGCGCCGCCTGGCTTCGGCCGGGTAGGTCTTGTGGGCGGCCAGCCAGACGCTGAGCGCGTGCTGCCAATCGGCATTCGCGGCTGCATCTCCGGCCGACGCCGGGGCCCGCTCAACCGGCTGACCCGCCGATGCGCTCGCAGCCGGCAGCGTGGGCGCCGCACCGAACGGGGCGGCGCCGAACGGGGCGGCAGCGGACAGGGCGAGCGCCGGGGTGGGCGGCCGAACCGCGCGACGCACCGGGGCGGGTGGCGGCGGGATCGGCGGGACGGGAAGCGGAGCCGCCTCGGGCTGGGCAAGTTCGTCCGGGGCGGGCCGCGGCGGGGCTGCATCCGGCACCGCCGCGACCGGTGGCGACGCGGCGTCGGGCGGAGCGGCGACTGGCGGAGCGGCGGGCTGCGGCGGTGCCGGGGCGGTATCCGACGGCGGCACCGCCTGCGCCGGCGTGGCATCCGGCACCGCGGCATCCTGCGGCGGCACCGCGGCGCTGGCCTCCGGCTCCGCGTCCGCGCGCGCCGGCGCGGTCGGGCCGGGCGCGGCGGTCGTGA
>JARLIJ010000257.1 GCA_031291795.1 Acetobacteraceae bacterium
CACACTCACCACCATCCTGCCCGGGCCGGTCAATGATGGCCTTCAGGCCACCGCCTCTGGCGGCGCGTAGCGTCGTTGACCGGCCCGGGCAGGATGGTACGCTGAAAGCACCGTCGCAGCCGCAACGAACAAGACAGTTGCTTGGAACCGATCCATTGGTGTTCATCGGGGGAGAGGGGCCCATTCGGACCTTGGTTGGTCCGGGTTGGCCCCTCTCCCCGGATGAACACCAACAGAATGGGTCCAGGGACTGTGTCCCTGGCGGGGGTCCAGGGGGCAGCGCCCCTTGGCTGGTTCCAGGGCAGCGCCCTGGCCTTCCCTGGAGCCCCCATTTGACGCACCAGCGCTCACGCCGGTATGGCCCGCCGGGTGAAGCGCGTGATTTTCTCGGCCGACGATTTCGGCCTGTCCGAGGCCGTCAACGAGGGCATCGAACGCGCTCATCGCGACGGCCTCCTGCGCAGCGCGAGCCTGATGGTCGCTGGCCCGGCCGCAGCAGATGCGGTGCACCGGGCACGCCGGCTGCCGGGGCTGCGCGTCGGGCTGCACCTGGTGGTCATCGAGGGCCCGGCGGCGCTGTCGCCCCCCGAGATCCCTGCCCTGCTCGACGCGAACGGCCAGATCCCGTCGGACCAGCTCCGGCTCGGGCTGCGCTATTTCTTCCGCCCGGCGGTCCGCCGGCAGCTGGAAGCGGAAATTCGTGCGCAGTTCCATGCGTTTGCAGCGACCGGCCTGACGCTCGACCATGCCAACGCCCACAAGCACATGCATCTCCACCCGACCGTCGGGGCGCTGATGCTGCGGATCGGGCGCAGTTACGGGCTGCGGGCAATCCGGGTGCCGGCCGAACCGCCCTGGGTGCTGGCCGCCTGCGGCACGCCCGGCAGCCTCGGCGACCGGTTGCTGTATCGCTGGACCGACCTGCTGCACCACCAGGCGCGGCGGGCCGGGATGGTGGTGAACGACCATTGCTTCGGCCTGGCCTGGAGCGGGCGGATGACCGCCGAACGGCTGCAACGGCTGGCCGAACACCTGCCCGAGGGCGTGTCGGAGATCTATTTCCACCCCGCCGCCGGGCGCGATGCGACGCTCGACCGGCTGATGCCCGACTACCAGCATGAGGGCGAGCTGCAGACGCTGCTGCACCCCGGAGTCGCCGCCGCGTTCCGCGCCGCCGGCGCCATCCTCATCGGCTACGACACGCTCCCATAAAACGCCCGACGATCTATTTCTTGACGCGTGATATTGGATTGTTAGATATTATGACTGTCGGCAAAACACCGACAGCCGCGGCAGGCAGCCGGTCAGGCCATTCTTGCAGACATTCCAGGCAAGGCCCGTGATATCAGCACGCAGCGATTTGAGCCTGTTTCGATTCCCTGTCGGACGCTGCCTGCTGCGGCCCTCATTTCGCTCGATGCGGCCGTTCCTGCGTTGTGTTCAGCAGCCCAGGGACGGTCCGCGCCCCGGGGCCTGCCGCGCTGACGGCGCAGCCGCCTCCAGCGCCATCCGGGATTGAGCCCTGCCACCACATCGGCGGCTATCGGGCCATCCTGCGGAAGACTGCGATAATCTCTCTAACTAGGATCGCCATCATCGCTACTGCATCATTGCTCTCCCCGCCGGCCGTAAGGGCGCTGGCGGAGGCCTGCGCGGCAAGCCACGCCTTCGCACGACCTGGACAGGCTGAACCCCAGAACCATCGCCGGGCCTGCCGCACCGACGCGGGTCGTTGCGCGGCACCCGTGCCTGGCACAACATCGAACGAGGGCGTGGCTGCCCCGATGATCGGGCACCGCCGGCTCCATCCGCAAACTGCCAGCGCCAGCACACCACACGCCGCCACCGATCAGGCGGCGCCGCCGCCGCAGCCCCGCCAGGGAACAGGATCGGCGCGGCCGCCTGGCTTGAGCGGCACAGCCTCGTCATGACGGAACGAGACAAGGGCGAGGAGGTCACCGTCACGCACACCGCAGGCTGGCAGCTGACCCTGTCGGGCATCAGCATGATTCTCGTGATCGGGGGCGCCCTGGTGACGTTCTACGTCCAGACCGTCTCCACTGCCGCCTCGGTGGCACAACTACTGGCCGACGTGCAGGCGATGAAGAGCCAGCTCAGCGGACAGACGGACCGGCTGGCGGAAATCGGCACCGCCAATGCGCGGATCGAGACCTCACTGACCGAGGTGGAGACTCAGTTCTGCTCGTCCGACATCATCCGCAACCTGATGCACGCCAACGACATGCGGACCGAGGCGATGCTTTGGCACAAGGTGTTCGAATCCGACCTGCCGACCAACAACGCGTATTATCCGGTGGTGTGCAACCGAGCCACATCGCCAAACGGGAAGTGAGCCGGCGCGCGCCGGTTCGTGGCGGACGGCCGGCTTGCGCCAGGCGTTATGCCACGCCGGGCGTCATGCCACGCCGCCGCGCTGCAGCCAGCTGACGCACAGGCGTCACACGCTGTTGTCGGATCCTCGCTCGCGTGGGACTCGGCGCAGTTGATAGGATCGGGGCACACCGAGGCAACGGAGTACCCCAATGCCGCCGATCAAGACCCCGACGCGCTACGAGGACTTCGCCGACCCGCAGGCCCAGCCGCGCTACACCGGCATCGCCACGTTCTTCCG
>JARLIJ010000258.1 GCA_031291795.1 Acetobacteraceae bacterium
ACGCTGGCAGCGGCTGGCGATTACGGCCAGGCCCAGCTCGCGTGGAGCTTGCTCTCACCGGCGGCGGAGCAGCCGGAAACGCCGGCCGCACTGGCCACGGCGATCAGGGCCGCCGGAGCCAATTTCCAAGGCCCGGCGGCGGACCGGCAGCATGCGATCGTGGCCGCGCTGAACCGCGGCCAGCCGGCAAGCATCCCGATAGCAGACCTGCAGCGGGACAATGTCACCAACCAGGCGCTGATTATCGATGTGGCGCAGGCCGCAATATCCCTGGTGGCCGAACACGCGCAGCGCGAAGCCAGCCGGGCCCGCACCATGCTCATCCTGAACGGAGTCGTGCTGCTGCTGGCGGTCCTGTTGAGCGCGGTCGGCGTGCTCGTCACCTATCGGCGGGTCATCCGCCCGATCCGCACCATGACGTCGGCAATGCGCCGGCTGGCCGATCGCGACCCGACGGTCGAGATTCCCGCCACGGCGCAGGATGAGATCGGCGAGATGGCGCAGACCGTGCGGATCTTCCAGACGAACATGGCCACGGCGGATCGCCTCGCTGCCGAACGGGAGATGGAGCAGGCCGCCAAGGAGACGCACGCCGCAAAGATCGCCACGCTGGTGCATGGGTTCGAGGCCGAGGTAAGCGCCCTGTCCGGCCACCTGGCCACCGCGGCCTCCGAGTTGGAATCCACCGCCCGGGCCATGACGGTCGCGGCTGGGCACACCAACGGGCAGGCCGCCGCCGTGGCCTCGGCCGCCGAGGAGGCCAGCGCGGGCATGCAGGCGGTGTCGGCCGCGACCGAGGAACTGAGTTCGTCGATCTCCGAAATCAGTCGCCAGGTTGCAGCATCGGCCCGCATGACCGACCAGGCGGTGGAGGAGGCCCGACGCAGTGACACGATCGTCCTGGCCCTTGCGGACGGGGCGCAGAAGATCGGCCGGGTGGTGGACCTGATCGCCGGGATCGCCGGACAGACCAACCTGCTCGCGCTGAACGCGACGATCGAGGCGGCGCGCGCAGGCGATGCCGGCAAGGGCTTTGCGGTGGTGGCAAGCGAAGTGAAGAGCCTGGCCGAACAGACCGCCCGGGCGACCGGTGAGATCGCCGACCAGGTCGGCCAGATCCAGGTCGCGACGCGCCAGGCGGTCGATGCCATCCGCGGCATCGCCGGCACCATCGAGCAGGTGAGCGCCATCGCGGCCTCGATCGCCTCGGCCGTCGAGGAACAGGGGGCAGCGACGGCGGAAATCTCCCGCAACGTGCAGCAGACCGCCTGCAGCGCACAGGACGTCACGTCGAACATCGCCGGGGTCAGCCATGTGGCCAACGACATGGGGGTGCAGGCCGACCATGTGCTGGCGGCCGCCGGCGGGCTGTCCGAACGGGCGGAGCAGCTGAGCCGAGAGGTGAACGGGTTCGTCGAGGGCGTGCGGGCGGCGTGAGACAGCGCCCCTGCCGCCGGACGTGATCCGGTAGGCCCTGCGGCAGGGGCGGTATTCGAGCAGGGGCGTTATCCGAGCAGGCCGCCGAACCAGCAGGAGCCCATCTTCAGGAACCCCAAAACAGGCAGGAACCCTGTAACCAGGGCCGGCCGGCCCGGACGGACTGGCGCGGCGGCCATCAGATCTCGATACTGGCCCCGGGAACCGGGTGACGATCATGTCGCCCTGCCCATGCGAGGTCCCGATGCGGCTGTTGCTGGCTTGCCTCCTGCTGTTCGGGTCCTCGCTCGCCGCGCAGGCCGCGTGCGTGACGACGCCACGTGCCACCGTCAGGCTGGAGCCGGTGGACGGTGTCCTGGTTGTGCCGGTCGAGGTCAACGGCCGCCCTGCCCGCTTCCTGCTGGACACCGGTGCCGAACGGACCGTCGTGACCGAGACGGCGGTGCAGCGCCTGGGCCTGGCGCGCGACGAATGGGTCGCCACCAGCATGCGCGGCGTCAGCGGCGGGATCGAGCGCGCCCGCAACGCCGACCCGCGCCGGCTCAGCCTGGGCGGGGTGGAGCTGCGCCGCCACACCATGGCACACGACAACACGCTGACCGTCGCCACCCTGCCCCGCGTCACCCCCGACCTGCCGATCGACGGGCTGCTGGGGCGGGACTTCCTGTCGGTGTTCGACCTGGCACTCGACCTGCCGGCGGGCACGCTGACGCTGTACGACGTGGCGGGCTGCAGTGGGCGCTTCCTGCCCTGGAAGACGCCCTATGCCGCGCTGCCGGTCGCGATGCCGATGGACACGGCGCTGGTGGTCTCGGTCCAGCTCGACGGCGTGACGCTGCGGGCGCTGCTCGACACCGGGGCGAGCGGGAGCCTGGTGGCGGCGCCTGGCATTGCGCGCCTCGGGCTGACGCCGGCGCGGCTGTCGGGCGGGAGCCTGTCTGCCTCCGGCGTGGGACCCCACAGCTTCGACGTGCAGCGGCACCGCTTCGCGACGCTGCGGGTGGGGCCGGACACGCTGCAGGCGCCGACACTGATGGTGGCGCCGGTGCGCCTGACGCCGATCGTGGACATGCTGCTGGGCGGCGACTGGCTGGCCGGCCGGCGGATCTGGCTGTCCTACGCCACGCGGCAGGTGTTCGTGGCGCGGTAGCGCGGCAGGATGGGCGGTGCCGGCTGGGATTCTGCCGACCGTGGCGCGGCTGGCCGGCCGGCGAACCGGGACTGGCGGGCCTCCGACGGATTTGCCCGAAACCGGGGCCCCTCTGCGCAGCCGGGGAATTTGTCACCCGCTTGAAATGGTTTTTCCCGCCCCGCCATAGCAGAGTTTGAGCGAGCAAACAGACACCCGGGGGAACCATGTCGGACACCACCGTCGATAGTCCTGTCCATGCGGCCGCGGCCCATCACCATGCCGCGCATGCCGGACGGCCCAACCTCGACGCCGGTTCGCATTTCGCGGCCATCGTCGTGTTCCTGGCGCTGCTCGTGTTCGGCATCGGCTACACGCTGCGGGGCCTGTCCATCGACATCAGCGCCTCCGATACCCCCCCGCTCGCGATCGGCGCCTTCGTGCTGCTGGGCATCGCGCTGCTCATCGCGTTGGGCTTCGAGTTCGTCAACGGCTTCCACGACACGGCCAACGCGGTCGCCACGGTGATCTACACCCACAGCCTGCAGCCGCAGGTCGCGGTAGTGTGGTCCGGGCTGTTCAACTTCCTGGGCGTGCTGTCGTCGTCCGGCGCGGTGGCGTTTGCGATCGTCAGCCTGCTGCCGGTGGAGCTGATCCTGCAGGTCGGCCAGGGCGCCGGCTTCGCGATGATCTTCTCCCTGCTGATCGCGGCGATCGTCTGGAACATCGGCACCTGGTGGCTGGGGCTGCCGGCCAGCTCCTCGCACACGCTGATCGGCTCGATCATGGGCGTCGGCGTCGCCAACCAGCTGATGGCCGAGAACGGTGCGGCAACCTCCGGCGTCGACTGGTCGCAGGCGGCGGACGTGTTCCGCGCGCTGCTGTTCAGCCCCGTGGTTGGCTTCATCTTCTCCGCCCTCATGCTGGTGGTGATGAAGCTTGTCATCAAGGACAAGCGGCTGTACCAGGCGCCGGCCACCAAGGCGCCGCCGCCGCTGTGGATCCGCGGCCTGCTGGTCTTCACTTGCACCGGCGTGTCGTTCGCGCATGGCTCGAACGACGGGCAGAAGGGCATGGGGCTGATCATGCTGATCCTGATCGGCGCGGTGCCGACCGCCTATGCGCTCAACCGCGCCGTGCCGGACAGCCACCTGCCGGCCTTCCTGGCTGCGACCCAGCAGGTGGAGGGCGTGTTCAACGCCCGTGCCGGCAACCTCACCATGCCGATCGGGCCGGCGCGGGTCCAGGTGACGAACGCGCTGAAGCTGCACCAGGCGGACAGCCCGCAGGTCTATGCCGCGCTCGCATCGATGACCGCCGATGTGGCGTCGCAGGTGCAGAAATACGGCACGCTGAACCATGTGCCCGCCGCGGCAGTCAGCAATATCCGCAACGACATGTTTATGGTCTCCGAGGCGATCCGCGTGCTGCAGAAGCAGGGCGTGGCGTTCGACAGCCAGGAGGCGAGCGCGCTGAAAGGCTACAAGGGCGTGCTCGACGACAGCACCAAGTTCATCCCGACCTGGGTGAAGGTCGCGGTGGCGGTGGCGTTGGGCCTCGGGACGATGGTCGGCTGGAAGCGCATCGTCATCACGGTGGGCGAGAAGATCGGCAAGACGCACATGACCTACAGCCAGGGCGCTTCGGCGGAACTGGTGGCGGCGGGGACGATCGCGGCGGCGACCATGTATGGGCTGCCGGTTTCGACCACCCATGTGCTGACCAGCGGCGTGGCCGGGACAATGGCGGCGGGTGGCGCCGGGCTGCAATGGGCGACGCTGCGCAGCCTGGTGATGGCCTGGGTGCTGACGCTGCCGGCGGCGATCCTGATGGCCGGCAGCCTGTATTACTTGCTGCGCCAGGTGATGTAGGCCGGGCCTTTCGGACACAGCATGTGGGGGGATCGCCGGTCGGCGGTCCCCCTTCCGTCAGGCCCATTCCCCGGCCGCCAGCCACTTCCGATCAGCAGGGCTGCACCCGGATGACGATCTTGCCGATGTGCCGACCGCTCTGCAGGTGCGCGAATGCCGCCTTCGCATCCTCGAAGGCGAACACGCGATCGATCACCGGCTTGAGGCCGGTCGTGCTCACGGCCCGCACCACATCCTCAAGGTTCGTCCGGTCGCCGACGCTGACCGAGCGGATGATCCCGTTGGTGCGCTTGAGGTCGAAGTAGTCGATGCCGGGATTGTCCTCGCCCAGGAAGCCGATCAGGACGATCTCGCCCCCGACCGCGACCGCCCGCAGCGATTCGTTGATCGTCGCGGGGCCACCGACCTCGATCACCCGGTCGACGCCGCGGCCCCCCGTCAGCTCGCGCACCCGCGCGCCCCAGGCGTGAACCTCGCGGTAGTTGACGACCTCGTCGGCGCCGAGCGCGCGGAGCTTGTCCGCCTTGGAGGCGCTTGAGGTGGTGGCGATGACGCGGGCGCCGAGCGCCTTGGCGAGTTGCAGCGCGAAGATCGACACGCCGCCGGTGCCGAGCGTGAGCACAATGTGGCCGGCGCGGATGGGGGTCTGTCCGGCGAGCGCGTACCAGGCCGTCGCCGCCGCGCAAGGCAATGTGGCTCCCTCCTCGTAGGAGAGCGAATCCGGTAGCGGGACTACCGCCTCCTGCGACACCACCTTGAACTCCGTGAGCCAGCCGTCGCGCCCGCTGCCGTAGCTGTCGGAAATCGAGGTGGCCGGCATTGGGCCGCCGAACCAACGCGGGTGGAAGGCACCGATCACCCGGTCCCCCGGCTGGTAGATCTCGACGCTTTCGCCGACCGCGACGACCTCGGCCGCGGCATCGCTGACCGGCACAAGCCCGGCTTTCGCGGCTTGCACGTAACGGCCGAGCACCATGGCCAGGTCGCGAAAATTGAGCGAGACGGCGTGCACGCGCAGCAGAAGCTCGCCGCGCTGCGGCTTCGGCATCTCCTCCTCATGCTCATGCAGGTCATCGAGATTGCTGAGGGCTTTGAAGCGGTAGGCGCGCATTTGGAGTTTCCCATGGTTGTCGGCAAGAGACACGGTCGGCCGCACCGCGCCCGGCCATGACACACCTGGGCGAAAGCGGCGCCTCTTCGCGCTACGTTAGCCCCATGGGGCCGAGCCGGCCATTCCAACGGGGCGCCTGCGCCCCTGCCCGCTTCCCCGATCGTCAGCCCAACCCCACTCGCCAGCCCAACGACCCAATCAGCCCAACAACGAAAAGGGCGGGTTTGCACCCGCCCTTCGGTCTTATACCGGGAAGCAGCCCGCTTTACGCCGCGGCGTCTTCTTCCTCGACCTTCTCCTGCACTGGGCCGCTGTCGAGGCCCTTGGCGCCCGGATCGCGGTCCACCAGTTCGATCACCGCCATGTCGGCGGCATCGCCGTAGCGAACCCCGGCTTTCAGCACCCGCGTATAGCCGCCCGCGCGCGTCTGGTAGCGTTCGGCGAGCGTGCCGAACAGCTTCGCGACGATGACGTCGTCCCGCAGTTCGGCATAGGCCAGCCGGCGATTGGCCTGCCCGCCCTTCTTGCCGAGCGTGATCAGCTTCTCTGCCACCGGCCGCAGCTCCTTGGCCTTCGGCAGCGTGGTGGTGATCTGCTCATGCTTGATCAGCGCATGCGCCATGTTGCGAAACATGGCGATGCGGTGGGTAGACGTAACGCTCAGCTTTCGGCCGGCAACCCCGTGACGCATAGTACTATCCCCTTCGGCTCAGAACGGCTCTTCCAGCCGCTTTGCCAGGTCTTCGATGTTTTCCGGCGGCCAGCCGGGGACGGACATGCCAAGCGAGAGGCCCATGGAGGTGAGGACCTCCTTGATCTCGTTCAGCGACTTGCGGCCGAAGTTCGGCGTGCGCAGCATTTCCTGTTCGGACTTCTGCACCAGGTCGCCGATATAGACGATGTTGTCGTTCTTCAGGCAGTTCGCACTGCGGACCGACAATTCCAACTCGTCCACCTTGCGCAACAGGTTGCGGTTGAACGGCAGATCGTCCTGCGGCTCTTCGGCGCGGACCTGCTGCGGCTCATCGAAGTTGATGAACAGCTGAAGCTGGTCCTGCAGGATGCGGGCGGCGAGCGCCACGGAATCCTCAGGCGTCACCGCACCGCTGGTCTCCACCGACAGCAGCAGCTTGTCGTAGTCGGTGACCTGGCCCACGCGGGTCGGATCGACGCGATAGGACACGCGACGCACCGGTGAGTAGATGCTGTCGACCGGGATCAGGCCGATCGGCGCGTCTTCCGGGCGGTTCACGCTGGCCGGCTGGTAGCCCTTGCCGAGGTTGACCGTGAACTCCATGCCGAGCTTCACGCCATCGTCGAGCGTGCAGATCACTAGGTCCGGGTTCATGATGTCGATGTCGTGGCCGGCCTGGATCTGGCCGGCACGCACCTCACCGGGGCCGGTGGCGCTCAGCGTCATGCGCTTCGGGCCTTCACCGTGCATCCGCAGCGCGAGCTGCTTGATGTTCAGCACGATGTCCGTGACGTCTTCACGCACGCCGGGGATCGAGCTGAATTCATGCAGCACGCCGTCGATCTGCACCGCGGTGACCGCGGCGCCCTGCAGCGAGGACAGCAGGATGCGGCGGATCGCATTGCCCAGCGTCATGCCGAAACCGCGCTCCAGCGGCTCCGCGACGATGGTGGCGACGCGCGAGGGATCGGCGCCGGGCTCGACTTCGAGTTTTTCTGGTTTGATCAGAGAGAGCCAGTTTCTCTGGATGACTGCGCTCTGTCTCATGCAATTATACCTTTCGAACCGCGGATGGACGACGGCTCATGTCCTGAACTGCGCACCTGAACCTGGCGCTGGTGCGGCGCGCGGGCGGCCGGGGCCCGCGCGGCCGGAACGTCAGACCCGCCGGCGCTTCCGCGGGCGGCAGCCGTTGTGCGGGATCGGGGTCATGTCGCGGATGGCGGACACCTGGAAGCCGACCGCCTGCAACGCACGCAGCGCGCTTTCACGTCCCGACCCTGGGCCGCTGACCTCGATCTCCAGCATTTCCATGCCGTGCTCGCGGGCCTTGCGGCCGGCATCCTCGGCGGCGACCTGCGCGGCATACGGGGTCGATTTGCGGCTGCCCTTGAAACCCTGGCTGCCGGCCGACGACCATGCGATCGCATTGCCCTGCGCGTCGGTGATGGTGATCACCGTGTTGTTGAAGGTCGCGGCGACGTGCGCCACGCCGGACGTGATATTCTTGCGTTCCTTGCGGCGGGGACGCGCGGTGGTGGCGGCTTTCGCCATGGTCTTCAATCCCGTTCCAAATCATCGCCGTGCCGGAGGTCCGGCGCGGCTGCATCCGAGTGGCGTGTTCGCCAGACCTACTTGGTCACCTTCTTCTTGCCGGCGATCGCAACGGCCTTGCCCTTGCGGGTGCGGGCGTTGGTGTGGGTGCGCTGGCCGCGCACCGGCAGACCGCGGCGATGGCGCAGGCCGCGATAGCAGCCGAGGTCCATCAGACGCTTGATGTTCATCGCGACTTCGCG
>JARLIJ010000259.1 GCA_031291795.1 Acetobacteraceae bacterium
CGGCGAGCGTGCGCACGAAGTCGATCAGGTCCCGGCGCTCGCCCTCGCTCAAGCGGTCGCCAAAGCCGGGCATCAGGGGCCTGCCAGTTCCATCATGGACTCCGTTGGACAGGAACCAGAACATTTCCCCGTCGCTGCGCGCCAGCACATGAAAACCGGTCAGCGGCAACGGCCGCTCCGGCAGGGTTGCCGCCCGCGCCCCGTCGCCGAAGCCGCTTGCGCCTGCCTCAGGCGCGGTGTCAGGACCACGCGGTTCAACGCCGCGAATCCAAGCAGCACGGTGAACAGAGCTGCCTTGAGCAGCACGGCATGGCCATAGGCGGTGCCGAGCAGTCCCGGCAAACCACCTGCTCACGTGGCATCATGGAAAATGATCCCCAGCGTGTGACGACGACCAGACCGCACCTTGCTGACGCCATGGCGCAGGGTCACGCGATACGCGCCGCGCGCGCCTCGTACGGGACGACTGTTGACCGCAAACAGCACCCCGTCCCCTTTGTGCAGCGGCACGACCGCCACCCGCGACTGCATACGAGGACGCTGCTCTGTCAGCACGAATTCGCCCCCGTCAAAATCCGTCCCAGGCTCGGACAGCAGCACCGCCACCTGAAGCGGGAAGACATGCTCCCCATAGAGATCCTGATGCAGGCAGTTATAGTCATCCTTCCCGTACTGCAGCAGCAGCGGCGTCGGACGCGTTTGGCCAGCTTGATGGCACCGCTCGATGAAAGCAGCGTGCTCGGCGGGAAAGCGAACGTCCATTCCCATTCGCTCGTGCCACCGGTTGGCGATCGGGGCGAGACGCGGATAGAGGGCTGTTCGCAGCCCCTCCACGAGACGCGGCAACGGATACGAGAAGTAGCGATACTCGCCAGCCCCGAAACCGTGCCGCGCCATGACGATATGGCTGCGGAATCTCTGGTCCTGGGCATAGAGGCCCGCAACCGCGTCGCAGTCCGTGTCGCCCAGGAGCTCCGGCAACACGGCCCACCCCTGCGCGTCCAGCTCGGTGGAGACCACCGGCCAGTCGATTGCCTTGATGCGGCTGGCCGGTAGCGCATTGCTCATGCCACGCCCTCCATGTTGATGAGCCGGCGCTTGCGATGCACGCCCCAGCGATAGCCCGAGATCGATCCATTCGATTTCACCACGCGGTGACATGGAACGGCCACCGCAAGACGGTTGGCCGCGCAAGCCGCACCCACCTCCTGCGCCGTGGCCGACACCGGAAGCGTCCTGGCAAGCGCCCCATACGTGCGGGTTTCGCCAGGCGGGATCGCGCGCAACGCCGTCCACACCGCCAGTTCCAATTCCGAGCCGCGCAGATCGAGCGGAAGGTCCAGTCGGCGATGCGGCGCGTCAACGAGCGCGACGACCTTTGTCATCGCGTCGGCGAGACCCGCTTCATCCTCGATCAGCTGGAGATCGGCAAAAGCTCCGCCCAGTTCGCGCCGAAGCTTCTGCCGATCGTCCCCAAGCAGAATCGCGGCAATGCCTCGATCTCCCAGCGCTACAAGCACCCGCCCGAGTTTTGTTTCACCAAACCCGAAGCGTAGCGACTCAGCATTCGAGCCTTGAGTTGTCGTGTCCATGGCCTCGTTCTTTCTCATGCCTGGCACGAACTTAGGCTTCGGCGTCCGGTGCCACACTCCGGCCCTTGCTTTCAAATTGAGGAATGGATCGGAACTGGTCACTTCGCGTCGTGGAAGATGACGCCGAGCGTGCATCGATGGGCTCAGGCACATCGGGGCCCGGCTGCCCGCTGATTGCCAATAACCTGGCGTCGCCATTCCGTGCCATCGCGTGGTGCGGAACGACGGCACGCTTTCGGGCTACGCCTGGGGCGTGGAGCGCAAGCGCGTGCTGCTCGATCGCGAAGCGGCACACGGCCATTGAACGCAGGGGCGCCCCTCCTCTCCTGCGCTTGAATTGGCGCAGCACGGCGTTATCCGGGACGGAACATCCACCTTTGCCCACCGGTCCGGTCAGCCCGTTGTTCTGCTGCTGCGACCGGACCGCGGCCACGTTCCCCCTTGACACACCGACAAGGCCGATCGCATTTTGCGTTAATTCGGAAACACGAACAACGTTCGTATATTCGAACCGTGACGGGGTGTGTGCCCCGGGGCTTTGCCGCCGTGACAACAGAGAGAACCTCCATGAAGAGCCAGTTCATTTCGCCGGTTGTGTCAGTGTTCGACGCAAAGGGCCGCTTGGATCCCGAGCAGAACCATCGGGTGTACGACCACCTGATCGCGGCTGGGATATCCGGGATGGTCATCCTCGGCAGTACCGGCGAGTTCTTCAGCCTGGGCATGCAGGCATCGAAGGACCTGGTCGATATCGCAGTGAAATACACGAAGGGGCGGTTCCGTGTGTTCGTCGGGGCAAGCCGCATGGACCCCGAAGAGAGCATCGAGCTGGCCAACTACGCGCACGACAAGGGCGCGGATGGGGTCATGATCATCAGCCCTTACTATTTCAGGCTGACCGACGACAGTGTGTATGATTACTACAGCACGATTGCTGCCAAGGTCGCGGCGAACATATTCATCTACAATTTCCCCGACAGGACGGGCTATTCCGTTTCCCCCGCCGTAACCTTGAAGCTGGCATCCCGCTTCAAGAACATCGTGGGCTTCAAGGACACGACCCAGGATATGAACCACACCTGCGACCTCATCAAGACGGTCAGGCAGGAACTACCCTATTTCGAGATCTTCAGCGGCTTCGACAACAACTTCGCCCACAACATCCTCTCGGGCGGCAGCGGCTGCATCGGCGGCCTGTCGAACCTCATCCCGGAATTCTTCGCCACCTGGAGTGCTGCCGTCGACCGCGGGGATTTCGCCGCCGTGGCGGAAGGCCAGCGCTTCGTCGACAAGATGATGGATCTGTACGGCATCGGCGATCCGTTCATCCCGGTCCTCAAGAGAGCGCTCGTCATGCGGGGCATCATCGACTCCGACGCCTGCACGAAGCCGTTCCTGGGTACCAATGAACAGCAGGTCGCGCGCATCCGATCCCTGCTCGACACCATGCACATCGCCAGGATCGGGGCGCCAGCCGGCATCGGTCGGGAGCCTGAATTGATGGCGCGGTAGCCAAACGGATCACGAGAAAAATCGTCACAAGGGAAACAGTACCATGACAACGGCAGCAGCCGAGGGGCCCAGTACACTGGACCGGGCCATATCCAAGGCCTGGATCAGGCTCGTGCCTTTGATGTTCATCCTCTACTTCGTCGCCTTCATCGACCGGGTGAATGTCGGCTTCGCCAAGGATGCAATGGCGGTCGACATAAATCTCTCCCAGCCGGCGTTCGCCTTCGGGGCCGGCATCTTCTTCGCCGCCTACGCGGTGTTCGCCGTCCCGTCCAACCTGTTGATGAGCAAGTTCGGCGCCAGGATCTGGCTGAGTGCGACAACCGCCGTGTGGGGCGTGTTGTCCGCCCTCACCGGGCTGGTGCAGACCGAGACGCAGTTCATCGTCCTCCGCTTCCTGCTCGGACTGGCCGAGGCCGGTTTCTACCCCGGCATTCTGCTGCTTGCCTCCATCTTCTTCCCCAACAAGGTGCGGGCATCCGTGGTCGGCATCTTCGTCCTGGGTGTGCCCATGGCCCTGACGCTGGGTTCGCCGATGTCCGGTGCCCTGCTGGAGCTGCATGGCTTCCTTGGGCACCCCGGCTGGTTCTGGATGTTCGTCATCGAAGGGCTCCCCGCCGCAGTGCTCGGCGTGTTTGCGTTCTTCTACCTCGACGACAACCCCACCAAGGCGCGCTTCCTGACCGTCGACGAGAAGAGCGCGCTCAACGCACAGCTGGAGAGCGAGAAGCGCGCCACTGCGGCGAGCAGCCTCGGCGACGCGATCAGGACCATCCGGGTGTGGCACCTGGCGCTGATCTACGGGACCATCCAGATCGGCGTCTACGGGCTGCTGTTCTTCCTGCCGTCGCAGGTCGCCAGCCTCATGGGATCCACCCTGGGGTTCAAGGAATCGCTGGTGGCGGCAATCCCTTGGGCGGTCTCGGCCCTCGGCGTCTACTTCATCCCGCGCTACGCGGATAAGAAGCCTGCCCAGCGCGTGAACATCTCGGTTGCCTGCATGCTGGTCGCCGCCTTCGGCCTGGTGGTGTCCACCTATGCCGGTCCGGTGATCGCCATCGCGGCACTCTGCCTGTGCGCCGTTGGCTTCCTGGCCGTCCAGCCGATCTTCTGGACGTTCCCGGCGCAGACCCTGTCCGGCTCCGCCCTGGCGGCCGGCATCGGGTTCTGCACGACAATGGGCGCGGTCTGCAGCTTCCTGGCGCCGATCATTCGCGTCCAGGTGGAGCTGCTGCTTGGCACCAGCCACGCCGGGCCGGTCGTCCTTGCCATGTTCGCGGTCTTCAGTGCGCTGCTCATCTTTGCCTTGCACCAGCGCACCGTCACTTCCCCCGCGTCCGCCATCGCCGGCGCCGACTGACCTCCGCAGCCGTCTCCCCTCACATGGGAGGCGGCTCCCGGATAGACTGCGAGGACACGATGCAAAAGATTCTCCGAATTGAGGAAAGCGACAATCTGATCGTCGCGCTGAAGGACCTCCACAGGGGGGAAACCGTGCAGTGGAAGGGGCAACCGTTCACGCTGGCGAGCGATGTGCGGGCCAAACACAAGTTTGCCACCGAAGATGTTCCCGAAGGCGGCATCGTGTCGCTCTACGGCTTGCCCGTCGGCAAAGCGGTCAAGCCGATTGCCAAAGGAGAGGTCGTCGGCACCGAGAACATCCGCCACTACACGGCCCCGGTGTCTCTGGCAGACACGACGCCCTACGCGTGGACGCCGCCGGACGTGTCCGCCTATGCGGGCCGGACGTTCAAGGGGGTCGTCCGCGATGACGGGCGGGTCGGCACAGCCAATTACTGGCTCGTCATCCCGCTCGTGTTCTGCGCGAACCGCAATGCAACGAAGCTGGCCGACGCCTTGAACGAGGCGCTCGGTTACGCCAACTCCGACCTCAAGAGTTTCGCCAGGAAGCTGGCCAACGGAACGGCGGACGCGGACGGAGGGGGGCGGCCCTTCCCGAACCTCGACGGCGTGCGGTCGATGCCTGTGACCAGCGGCTGCGGGGGGGCGACCTCCGACTGCCAGACGCTCTGCGACGTGCTGGCGGCCTACGCCGATCATCCGAACGTCGCCGGCATAACGGTGTTCGGCCTCGGTTGCGAGAAATCGCAGATCGCCATGTTCAAGGACTCCCTCGCCGCGCGGAATCCGAACTTCGCCAAGCCCGCCCTGTACTATCGGCAACAGGACTGGGACAGCGAAGAGCGCATGATGCAGGACGCGCTCCGCAGCACCCTCGGGCTGCTCGGGAACGCCAACGAATGCGAGCGGACGGAGGTGCCTCTCGCACGCCTCAAGATCGGCGTGAAATGCGGCGGTTCGGACGGCTTCTCCGGGATTTCGGCCAATCCGGCGATGGGCGTCGCCTCGGACATCGTCGTCGCGCTCGGGGGCGGTTCGGTGCTCGCGGAGTTCCCCGAACTGTGCGGGGCCGAGGGCAATATCGTGGCCCGCTGCGGCGAGGTGGAGACGAAGCAGAAGTTCCTGGACCTGATGCAGAACTACGAGAAGGTCGCGAACTTCTTCGGAACCACGATGGCCGACAACCCAAGCTGGGGCAATATCCAGGATGGGCTTGTGACGGACGCGATCAAGTCGACGGGCGCCGCAAAGAAGGGCGGCAACGCGCCAGTTGCGGCCGTCCTCGATTACTGCCGCGCGATGCCCGACGCCGGCCTGTCCCTGTCCTGCACACCGGGGAACGATGTCGATGCGGTCACCGGCCAGGTCGCGGCCGGAGCCAATGTCGTCATCTTCTCCACCGGGCTGGGAACGCCGACCGGGAATCCAATCGTCCCCGTGGTCAAGATCTCCACCAACACCGCAATCGCGAAGCGGCTGAGCTACATGATCGACTTCGACTGCGGGCCGATCATTGAGGGTGCTTCGATTGATGAGGTGGGCCGGGCGCTGCTCGAGAGGGTGATCGAGACCGCCAGCGGCGACTACAAGGTCAAGGCCGACCAGCTTGAGCAGTTCGACTTCATGCTGTGGAAGCGGTCCCTGGATCTGTAGAAGACCGAACGCGCAGCGGACGCCAATCGCCCGCCGCGACGGGGTGGCTGCCCGGGCACGATGCCCTGGCGGCCACCATCCGCCACTGCCGGCGACCGGAGCCATCGGCCAGGCCGCTCAAAGGCAGCATGCCCCCTTGACGCGGGCGGCAGGCAGTGGGGGCGATATGCGAATGGAGGCGGTGCCGATAGGTTGCTCTTTTGTGCGTATGGCACGGAGGGGAGAGGGTCGACTGGCGTAGATGCCGATGAGCAATGCTGGCGACGGTGTAGCCAGAAGGCTCCGGCGTTCACGCCGCGATAACATTGAACTGTGAGGCTGCAACCCATGGACCAGATGCTTGGCCGCGATCCGGCAGTCAGCGACGCCGAATGCCACCGTCCGACATTGCGGGTGCTGGATATCCTCGAAGCCCTCGCGGCGTCTGACAGCGGCCTGACCCTGACCGAGATCGCTGCGTCGATCCATGCCTCGAAAAGCACGATCTTTCCGATCATCAGGCAGTTGGCGAGCCGGAAATACATCCAGCTTGACAAGGAGACCTCGCGCTACCGGTCCGGGATTGCCAGCGCCATCCTGTCCGGCGTCTCCGCTGAGCGAAACGACTGGCTCCGTGTGATCACCGACGAGATGCAGCGTGTCGTGAATGCCTGCGACGAGGTCTCCCAACTCGGGATACTCGATGGCGAGAACGTCCTGTACGTCCGGAAGATCCAGGCGCGCCGCGCCGTCCGCCTGGTCTCGCATGTCGGCACGCGGATGCCGGCGTCAGCAACGGCCTTGGGAAAGGCCCTGATCTGCGAGCTCACCGACCAGGAACTCATGGCGATGTATCCCCGGGGCCTGCCGACACTCACGCAGTACGGTCTCAAGGATTTTGCCGCGCTTCGTCGCGATCTCGACGGTGTGCTCGCCAATGGGTATGCGATCGACAATCGCGAGGTCCACGAGGACATAAAATGCTATGCGGTGCCGCTTCGGCATCGCGGGAAAATCGTGGCGGCCATCAGCGTCTCGGTGCCGGTGTTCCGGGACAGCGAAGCAGGCAGCCAAGGGATCATCCGCGAGCTGCTCAAGGCCGAGTCGAATATCGAATCCATGTTCAACGCGAGCGATGAGGTCCAGATATTTTAGTGCCCGGCCCCGGTGACGCGTGACGGGCTGGCGTGGACCACCGAGGCGGACAAACCCAGGCGGCCGATTGGACCGGCTGCTGGCCATATTGACCCTCGGACGGCTGGGGGCTGAAGCAGCCAAGAGCCGATCCGGTGGCCCTGCTGCGCGGGGCGCGTTGCGATAACGGCCGGAACGGTGCGCGACCCACTCCGCCTCGCCGCGCCAGCGACTGCGCTGCCATGCGAACCCGACAAGCTCGTTGTTTGTGCCCCACCCCCGTCACGTACGGCGGTTGCATCGATTCAGGCCGGCGCCAAGTTCCGCCCCCAGGATGCAACACCATACAAGGCACCAGATGCGAACCTTCGTCGATCGGCTGTCGCGGCACGACCTGCGCCAGTTGGTCATCATGCGGCAGATCGGCTCGACGGTGTTCTTCACCTTCGTCTGCTACGCGACGATCGGCCTCCCGTTGGCCGTCCTGCCGTCCTATGTCCATGTCCAGCTTGGCTACGGCGAGGTGATGGCCGGGCTTTCCATCAGCGCGCAATACATCGCCACCCTGCTCAGCCGGCCGTTGGCCGGTCGGATGGCCGACATGGTCGGCCCCAAGCAGACCCTGCTGCTCGGGTTGGTCTCCTGTACGGTGAGCGGGCTCTGTCTTCTGCTCGCGGCCTCGCTGCCGGACCGCCCGGTCGCGGGACTGGCCGCTATCCTCGCCAGCCGCCTGACGGTCGGCCTCGGCGAGAGCTGGGTCGCCACCTCGGCCATCGCCTGGGCGATCCGCCAGGTCGGCCCGCGCAACATGGCGCGGGTGATTTCCTGGAACGGGATCGCCACCTACGGCGCGCTGGCTGCCGGCGCGCCGATCGGCGTGGCCTTGCAGCACAGCTTCGGCTTCTGGTCGATCGGCCCCACCGAGATGGCGCTGGCGGCGCTCGCCTTCCCGCTTGCGGCGATGAAGCGAGGCAGCGAGATCATCCCCGGCCGACGGCTGCCGTTCCTGGACGTGCTGTGGCGGGTGCTGCCGCACGGCACCAGCCTGGCGCTCGGCTCGATCGGCTTCGGCACCATCGCCGCGTTCATCACGCTGTACTATACCAGTCGCGGCTGGACCGGCGCCGCATTGTCGCTCACCGTGTTCGGCCTGTCGTTCATGGCCGCGCGGGTCCTCTTCGCGCGCTCCATCGGCCGCTTCGGCGGCTTCCCGGTAGCGATCGCCTCCTTCACGGTGGAGTGCGCCGGGCTGCTGCTGCTCTGGCAGAGCTGGTCCGCAGGCGCGGCGATGGCCGGGTCGGCGCTCGCCGGGTTGGGATTCTCGCTGGCGTTTCCGGCCCTCGGGGTTGAGGCAGTCAATCCAATCCCGGCGCACAGCCGCGGCACGGCGCTCGGCGTCTACTCGGTGTTTCTCGACGTGGCGCTGGGGATTTCGGGGCCGTTGATGGGTCTCATCGTCAGCCTCCTCGGCTATCCCTCGGCTTTCCTCGCGGCAGCTTTGGCCTCGGTCGCCGCCTGCGCGCTGGCAGTGGGGCTGTGTGTCCGGGCGCGACCTGCCATTCGGCCTGCCGATGCGCGACAGGACTGATCTTATCCTGATGAGGACCGGCTCATACCCTAAGCCTCCACCACCCGGCGCCAGGTGACGTAGGGCGCAATGCGCTCCGGCGTGAGCTCGATGCCGAGCCCCGGGCCGGTGGGCACGCCCAGGGTGCCGTCGATGTCCAGCGCCGGCCGGCCGGCGAGATCCAGCAGCGGGTTCGGCCCCATGTCGCATTCCAGCCAGGGGAACGGCGCCGGCCCACCCGCGCGATGCGCCGGCAGGGTTGCCGCCAGGTGCAGGGCGGCATGGAAATTCACCGTGCTGCCCCAGACATGCGGCAGCAGCGGCCGGCCATGCAGCTCACCCAGCATGGCGACGCGGCCCACGCCGGACAGTCCGCCGCACAGCGCAATGTCGGGCTGCAGGATGTCCATGCAGCCGGCGTCCAGGAAGGACTGGAACTGGCCAGCCGAACCGAAGGTCTCGCCGCCGGCCAGCGCCGGGGTGAGCTGGCCCGACAGCATCCGGTAGCCTTCCAGATCCGCCGGCGTTGCCGGTTCCTCGATCCAGAGCAGTCCCGCATCGGCCATCCGCGTCGCCGTCGCGAGCGCGGTGCGGGGGGTGCAGGACTGGTTGAAGTCGACCATCAGCGCGGCCTCGGCGCCGATCGCCCCGCGCACTGCGTGCACGATCGCGGCGTCGTCGGCGGGATCGAAGCCGATACGCAGCTTGACGGCACGATAGCCGGCGCGGAGGTAGGATTCCGCCTCCCGCTCGTACTCGCGATACGGATGGCCGCCCGGACGGAAGAACGGGCCGCTGGCATAGGCCGGCACCCGGTCGCGGATCGCCCCGCCGAGCAAGCTCGATATCGGCAGGTTGCGCAGCTTCCCGGCCAGGTCGTGCAGGGCGATGTCCACCGCCGCGACCGCCATCATCGTCGTGCCCAGCCGGTCCCAGCCGACGGCCGCCTGCATCGCATGCCAGAGCCGGCCGGGATGCGTCGGGTCCTGGCCGAGCAGGCGGGGCGCCAGCCGCGCGGCAATGACTGCAGCCGCCTCCGATGGAGAAGCCCAGGTCTCGCCCCAGCCGGACACGCCCGTTTCGCTCACCAGCTCGACCAGCAGGGTCTCGCGCGTGTTGAAGGTCACCAGCGCATTGCCGATCGGCTCGTCCAGCCGCGCGACGAGGTGGTAGAGCCGGATGGATCGGATCGTCATGCCTGAACCTCATGAGACAGGGCGGAAGCGTGTCGGATCAGGTCGCGCATGCTGCGCCCCAGCACCAGAATGGCCAGGGCCGTAACCACCATGACCGCTGCAAGCACCAGCATCGCGCCGCTGAATCCGCCCGTCGCGTCACGGATCCAGCCGATGATGGCCGGCCCGAAGAAGCCGCCGGTGCTGCCGACCGAGTTGATCAGCGCGAGGCCCGCCGCAGCCGCGGCGCCGGTCAGCAGCGAACTGGGGAAGATCCAGATATTGGGCGAGGCCCCGCCGATGCCCGCGGCGCCGATGGTGAGGCCGATCAGGCCAAGCGTCGGCGAGCTCGTCGCGGCGGCGAGCAGGAAGCCTGCCGCGCTGGCGAGGAACGGGCCGGCGGCATGCCACACGCGCTCACCGGTGCGATCGGCGTGGCGGCCCACCAGGATCATCGCCGCCGCCATGAACACCGCCGGGACGGCGCTGACGAAGCCGGTCTGCACGTTGCTCAGCCCGAACGCCTTGACGAATTGCGGCATCCAGATCGCAATGCCGGTCGTGCCCATCACCAGGCCGACCGCCACCAGGCACATCAGCACGACGCGCGGGTCGATCAGGGCGCGGGCGACGGTGAAACGCTCCGCCTTCTCCTGCGCCGCACGCTCCCCGGCGAGGCGGGCGGCGAGCCAGACCTGCTCGTCACGGGCCAGGAACGGCGCGTTCTCCGGCCTGTCGGGCAGCAGGAACAGCACCACCAGGCCCATCACCACCGCCGGCACGCCTTCCGTCAGGAACACCCATTGCCAGCCGGCCAGGCCCTGCACCCCGTTCATGTGCTCCAGGATCAGGCCGGAGACCGGCGCGCCGATCACCGAGGACAGCGGCACGGCGATATTGAACGTGGCGAACATCCGCGCCCGGTAGGCGCGCGGGAACCACAGCGTGAGGAAGAAGATCATGCCGGGGAAGAACCCGGCCTCCGCCGCGCCCAGCAGGATGCGCACGGTGTAGAAGCTGGCCGGGCTCCAGACGAAGGCGGTCGCCGCCGACAGGATGCCCCAACTGATCATGATCCGCGCGATCCACCGTCGCGCGCCGAACCGCACCAGCAGCAGATTGCTCGGCAGCTCGCAGACGACGTAGCCGAGGAAGAAGATGCCGGCGCCGAACCCGAAGGCCGAGGCGGAAAACCCCAGGTCGTGGTTCATCGTCAGGGCGGCGAAGCCGATGTTCACGCGGTCCAGGAAGGCCGCGATGTAGCAGAGCATCACGATGGGCAGAATCCGCCGTGCCGCCTTGCGGATGATGTCGGGCCGGTTGTCCATACTGCGTTCCCCCAAAGCGCGGACTGCGCCGCGTCGATGACATCTCCCTGACGTGCGACAATTGACGCTGCTGATCAAATGGGATGTTTTGAAGTCCCATTATCAGGAATCCTGAAGATGCGCGTCACGCTGGCGCAGATCGAGGCGTTCTACTGGACCATCCAGCTTGGCTCCGCCCATCGCGCGGCCGAACACCTCAACCTGGCGCAGCCGACGGTCTCGCTCCGGCTGAAGGACCTGGCCGCCGCGACCGGGGCCGACCTGCTGGAGCGCACCGCGCGTGGGCTGCGCCCGACGCCGGAAGGCCGCGCGATGCTGCCGCGCGTCGCCGCCATCATGGCCGAGGTGCATGGCATGCTTGGCCAATCGCCGGCGCAGGTCGTCGCCGGGCGAATCCGCGTCGGCCTGGCCGAGGGCTTCGCCGTGACTTGCCTGCCGCCTTTGCTGGCGGCGCTGCTGGAGGACTATCCCGACCTGCAGCCGGAATGGGTGGTTGCCACCAGCACCACGCTGGAGGCCGCGTTGCTGCGCGACGCGATGGATATCGCGGTGATGCTCAACCCGATCGGCGACGAACTGCTGCAGCTGACCCCGCTGGGCGCTCAGCCGACCACCTGGGTCGTGCCTGCGGCCTGGGACCTGGCAGGAGCGGTGACGCCGGCCGACCTGGCGGCCTGGCCGGTGATTTCCAATCCGCCGCCGTCAGCAATGCACCGGCAGATCATGGGCTGGTTCGCCACTGCCGGCATCGCGCCGGCGCGGCTGAGCATCTGCACCAGCGTGCCGGCGATCGCCGAACTGGTGGTGGGCGGCATCGGCGCCGGCCTGCTGCCCGTGCGGATGGCGGAGCGCCATGTCGCCGCCGGGGCGATGCGGCTACTCGCGACGACGCCGCGCCCGGAGAACGGCCGGCTGTTCATCGGTCAGCGGGCCGGCATCGCCGACGCGAAGATCGCCGCGGTCACCCGCATGATCTCCCGCGTGGTGCAGGCGATCGGCTATCTCGGCTGAGGCGGCGCGAGGGGCCAGCTTAGCCGCCCATCAGCACCTGCGCGGGCATAGCGGCGGACGCAGCCCTGGGCGCTGACTGGGCGGGAATGCCAGGCCGATCCACCGGCATCCCGCCTACACGGCTTCCTTCAATTCCTTGGCCGGCCGAAAGGCGATCTTCTTGCTGGCGCCGATCTGGATGGCCTCGCCCGTCGCTGGGTTCCTCCCCATGCGGGCGGCCCGGCTGCGTACCTCAAGGATGCCCAGACCGGTCAGCCGGATTTTGTCACCCTTCTTGAGATGCTCCGCTAGGGCCGCCACGAGATCGGAGAGGATCGCCTCGGCCTGCTTTTTGGCCAACGCATGGGTGTCGGCCAGATCGGAAGCGATCTGCTTCAAGGTGATGGTGGCCTGCGCCGCAACCTTCGTGGCAGGGACCTTCGACGGGGGAGCCCCCGGCTTCGCCGGAGCGCCGGCCTTCTTCGCCTGCGGGCCTTCCTTTGCTTGCGGGGCCTTGGTCGCCGGCGGGCTGGCTACCTTCGTTGCCGACGAGGCACTTTTTTTGGCTGGCAGCATGGTTGTCTCCTTCTGACCTAACCATAGGACACAGCGTAGATTGCCCGAGTCGAGCAACTCACGCGAACATGCGTCCCCATCGCGCAGCGAGCGACGGGCTGACTGGAGCTTTCGGCAACGAAGTACCTTGGGGGAACAGGGCGCCTAGATGCGAGCGACTCGCAATCGCATTGACGCCTGCCGGCGCTCGCCTTAGAAGCTTGTCAGCAACGCAGACGGCCATCTCCCCAGGTTGTCGAGCAAATTGGGACGTAGCAATGCGAATGGAATTTTTGGGGCGGGTTATCGATCCGCCCTCGTCAACGTCAACGCAACGAGCCGCCGCTGCTATCAATCCTCCCTCCC
>JARLIJ010000045.1 GCA_031291795.1 Acetobacteraceae bacterium
CCATCCGCAGCCAATGCCAGTCACCCTGAAGCCACGCTACCCCGTGACGACGTGGATCGGTCCCGGTGCGTCGACCACGTTCAGCGGCACGCACCCGGCGGCGTCGCCATCCGCCTGCGCCGGGGTGCGGGCGTTGCCGATGAAATCGATGCGCGCCGCTCGAACATGGCCCACGCCAGGTGCGCGGCCCAGCAGGTGGATCGGCAAGGCAGCGCCGTACAGCAGGGCGGCGGCGGGACCGCCATGGTCGAACAACACGACCGAGAACCCAGGCTCCCCCGACACCGCCTCGGGGGCCAGCGTGTAGGTCCCGCCGTACAGCACGCCTTTGCTGACGATCACGCTCGATGCCGTCGTCTCGACGCCATCGAGCCGCAGGCGGATCGGAGTGAAGTCGTAATGGAATAGCGCATGCAGCGACTGCAGCACGTAGGCGCCTTTTCCGAACACGCGCTTCAGTCCGGACGGGAGTGTGTGCACCACATGCGCGTCGAACCCGACGCCCAGCATCTGCACGAACAGCCGCGTGCCGTCGGGACCATTGGCGAGCCCCGGCCACAGCAGGCGGGTGCGCTTGAACGCCAGGGCGGCGGCCACGGCGCGCGGCGCGAACGGCAGCGCCAGCTCATGCGCCAGGACGTTGGCGGTGCCCAGCGGGATGACGCCCAGCCGCGCGGTGGAACCCATCAGGCCGTTGGCGACCTCGGCGATGGTGCCGTCGCCGCCGGCCGCCACGACCATGGTCTCACCCGCGGCCACCGCCTCGCGCGCAAGCGATTCTGCGTGACCGGGCCTATGGGTTTCGGCCAGGTCGAGCCGCACGCCGTTGGCGACCAGCACGTCCAGCACGCGCCACAGCAGGCTTGCGCGTCGACGGCCGGCAACCGGATTGAACACGATCACCACGGCGGGAGCACGGGCAAGGCGACATGAATGCGAATCGGGCGGCGTCCGACAATGGCAAAGCCTTCTGAATGACAGGTTCCTGCGTCAATCCGATGACGTTCATATGACTGAGTCATTACTTTAAGAAACATCACTCAATTCCGGCCGCGTCATAGAAACTTCACTGACACGACGCGGCGACATGAGTATCTGCTGCGCCAGACATGAACGCCATATCAGCTCTCGGCCGCCCCGAGTACCGGTCGGTCTTCATCTCCGACACGCATCTCGGCACGCGCGGCTGTCGCAGCGATTTCCTGGCGGATTTCCTGCGACGCACCTCCTGCCACAACCTGTTCCTCGTCGGCGACATCATCGACGGCTGGCGGTTGCGCAAGTCCTGGTATTGGGACGCCACCCACGATGACGTGCTGCGCCAGATCGTGCGCCACGCCCGCAGCGGGGCCGAGGTGACCTACATCCCCGGCAACCACGACGAGATGTTCCGCTCCTGGCTGCCGATCGGACTGGAAGTCTGCGGGATCAAGCTACGCAACGAGGCGGTGCACGTCACCGCCGACGGCAAGCGCCTGCTGATCATGCACGGCGATGAGTTCGACAGCGTCGTACGCTACGCCAAGTTCCTCGCTTTGCTGGGGGACTGGGCCTACACCGCGGCCCTGGTGGTGAACCGCTGGTTCAACGCCATCCGCCGCCGGCTCGGCTATCCGTACTGGTCGTTGTCCGCCTGGCTCAAGCGCCAGGTGAAGGAAGCCGTGAAGGCGATCGACCGGTTCGAAGCAGCGCTCGCCGCGGAGGCAAGCCGCCGCGGGTTCGACGGGGTGGTGTGCGGGCACATCCACCACGCCGAGATGCGCGAAGTGAACGGCGTGCTGTATCTGAATGACGGGGACTGGGTGGAGAGCTGCACCGCGCTGGTCGAGCACCATGACGGGCGGCTGGAACTGATCGACTGGGCGGAGCTGAACCGCCTGAGCTTCTTCGCCCCGCGCCAGGCCCCGGTGGCACAACCTGCCTGACATTTTTCCTGTACTCGAACTGGAGGGCGACGCAATGCTGCCGCCCGCACCGTCGCACCGCATCCTGATTGTCACGGATGCGTGGCAGCCGCAGGTCAATGGCGTGGTACGCACGCTGGCAACCGTGGTGCATGAGTTGCGTGCGATGGGTCATGTGGTCGAGGTCATCGGCCCCGACCGTTTCCGCACCTTTCCGTGCCCGACCTATCCCGACATCGCGCTGTCGCTGCTGCCGCGGCGGCGGCTGATCCGCATGATCGAGGCCTTCCAGCCCGACGCGCTCCACATCGCCACCGAAGGTCCGCTCGGACTTGCCGCGCGCAGTTGGGCGAAGCGCACGGGGTTCCTGTTCACCACGGCGTTCCACACGCGCTTTGCCGAATATGTGAAGGCGCGCACCGGCCTGCCGGTGCGGCCGATCTACGCCTGGATGCGGCGTTTCCACGGCGCCAGCCAGGGCACCATGGTCGCCACCCAGTCGCTGCGCGATGAGCTGACCGCGCGCGGGTTCCGCAACATCCGGCCCTGGTCGCGCGGGGTCGACCTGGAGTTGTTCAAGCCGGAACCGGCCGAGGATTGGGGCCTGCCGCGGCCGGTGTTCGCCTATGTCGGCCGCGTGGCGGTCGAGAAGAACATCGGCGCGTTCCTGGACCTGGACCTGCCGGGCTCGAAAGTGGTCGTCGGCGGCGGACCGCAGCTTGCCTCGCTGCAGCGCGACTATCCGAAGGTGACGTTCACCGGCCCGCGCTATGGCGAGGCCCTGGCGCGTGCCTATGCCGGGTCGGACGTCTTCGTGTTCCCCAGCCTGACCGACACGTTCGGGCTGGTGATCCTGGAGGCGCTGGCCTGCGGCACGCCGGTGGCGGCCTTCCCGGTGACCGGTCCGAAGGACGTCCTGGCGAACGCGGCCGGCAAGGTCGGTGCAGTCAACGCCGATCTGCGTGTCGCCGCGCTGGAGGCGCTGTCGGCAGATCGCGCGGCCTGTCGCGCGCACGCAGAGCTGTATTCCTGGCGGGCCTGCGCCGAGATGTTCCTGTCGCATCTGGTACCGCTGATGGGAGCGGTCTGATACCAACCGCCGTTGAGACCGACTCATAGGTTGCAGCGGCAGTAACGCCTCCCTCTCCCCTTGAGGGAGAGGGAGAAGTGTCATTCTCTACGGCGGTTGGTCTGAGGCGCCCGGCGGCCGGGTTGCGGGGCGGCCTGTAAACACGGTTCGGACGGACCGATGTTTTGCGCTATGGTGGTCCTCGGCCGGGAGCCCAGTGATGCCCTTACGCGCTGTCCAACGGATGACGCCCGACGAATTCCTCGACT
This sequence comes from Acetobacteraceae bacterium, assembly GCA_031291795.1. Taxonomy (GTDB): domain Bacteria; phylum Pseudomonadota; class Alphaproteobacteria; order Acetobacterales; family Acetobacteraceae; genus Rhodopila. The sequence continues at coordinate 3,243 of JARLIJ010000045.1, forward strand.
GGATCCAGGCTCAGGACCAGCGCTACGAACTCGTTGACGGCGTGCCGGTTGCCATGGCCGGTGCCAAGCGACGCCACGACCAGATTGTCGTCAACGCCCTGGCGGAGCTTCGCAACCAGCTTCGTGGCGGTCCGTGCCGTCCGTTTTCAGCCGATACCGCGGTTCGGATCTCGACGGGGAACATCCGCTTTCCCGATGCCGGGGTGGATTGCGGACGGTTCGACGACGAAGCGACCTTCGCGCCGGCCCCGGCGGTCGTGATCGAGGTCCTGTCGGCGTCCACTCGGGATTTTGACCTCTTCGGCAAGCTCGAGGAGTACAAGACCATACCGGCGCTGCGTCACATCATGCTCGTCAATCCGGACGATCCCCAGATCATTCACTGGTCGCGCGCAGAAGAGGGAGAATGGGGTTATCGGATCATCGAAGGGCTCGAATCAGCGCTTGAATTTCCGGATTTGGGCCTGCGTCTCGCCCTGGCCGACCTGTACGAAGGACTGCAATTTCGCATCGGACCCCGGCTGGTCGCCGACGAAGCCTGACCCCGCCCGCGTGACATGCGTCCCGACCCGCTCCTATGATCCTCGCCAGAGGAGAACAGGAGACTGCCTTGCCGGGACCACTGCATGGGTACCGCATCGTCGATCTGACCTCGATGATCTCGGGGCCGCTCGCGACGATGATCCTGGCCGACCAGGGCGCCGACGTGATCAAGGTCGAGAACCCCGATGGCGGCGACCACACCCGCGCCGCCAACAACCGGCGCGCCGGCTTCTCCGCCTCCTTCCTGAACAACAACCGCAACAAGCGCTCGCTGGCGCTTGACCTGAAGCGGCCCGACGCGCGGGAAGCGCTGCTGCGCCTGACAGCCACCGCCGACGTGTTCGTGCAGAACTTCCGCCCCGGCGTGATCGACCGCATGGGGCTGGGCGAGGCCGCGATCCGGGCGGTCAGGCCGGACATTGTCTACGTCTCGATCAGCGGCTTCGGGGAGACCGGGCCGTATGCCGGCAAGCCGGTTTACGATCCGCTGATCCAGGCGGTCTCCGG
>JARLIJ010000260.1 GCA_031291795.1 Acetobacteraceae bacterium
CCGCCGTTGGCACTGACCTTCCCAACCGTCATGGCCGGCCTCCGTGCCGGCCATCCGTGAGGCAGTCTGCCGCGACAGATGGCCGGCACAGGGGCCGGCCATGACGAAGGCAGGAGAGTCGGTGTCTTCGGCGGTTGGTATCAGTGATGGGGTTCAGTCCATCAGCCCACCCTTGGCGTCTTGGCGGTTCAGCTTGCTTCCAATCGGACTGTGAAATCGACACGGACCAGGGGAAATCGACACCGATGCGAAGTCGGCGCCGCGAGTGTCCCCATTCAGGCGATTGCCATGGGGCGCCGCCTGCCTGCCGTCACGGTCGGGCCCAGGCGAAGGTCAGCTCGTGCTTGTTGTGCGCCAGGTGCATCACCTGGCCGCCCGGGATCGCCGCGAACGCCTCCGCGGCCGCATGGTCGGTCTCGCCCTGGAACTTGATGGTGCAGACGATGCGTCCGGCGGTGCCGGCGGCGATCCAGCGCTGGACCAGGGCAAGCAGCCGATCCGGGTAGGCCACGACGTCGCTGAACAGCCAGTCCACCGTCTCGGGCGGCAGGGCGAACGCGCTCTCCTGGCGCATCTCGACGCCGGGCATCGCCGCCACGGCCGGGTCCAGCGGTGCCTTGTCGACGGCGATCACGCGGGCACCCAGTTGCGCGATCGCCCAGGTCCAGCCGCCGGGTGAGGCGCCGAGGTCCAGGCACACCTCCCCCAGCGCCGGCCATGCGCCGATCCGCGTGCAGGCTTCCCACAGCTTGAGATAGGCGCGGCTGGGCGGCCCGATCCGGTCCTCCACGAAGGTACATTCGCCGTTGACGAAGGGGCTGGTCTTGGTCGGGCTGGCCAGCAGGCGATCGGGCGCCAGCAGCGTCCAGCCACCGAGATGGCCGGTGGGCGCCGGGGCCGGAAACACCAGCGGCGCGGCCTTCACCGGCGGCAACCGCTCCTGGATCAACGCCATGCGCCGGAAATGGTCCGCAGCGTAGGCCGCCCAGTTCCGTTGCATGCTGCGCAGCGCATCAGCCGCGGCCTTCACCGACGCCACTGGAATCTCGACAGGTGCGGTCCAGACATCCAGTGCCCAGGCCGCCGCCACCGGCGGGTCGGGCGACAGGGCCAGGCGGCCATGCCAGGCCTCGATTGCCGCGCCGCGACGGGCCAGTTCCTCCGCCAGCGGGGTCTCGTAGCCCTCGGCGGCCAGGTAGGCGGCGTGGATCATCGTGCCCGCAGCGCGGAGAGGCCGAGGAGGAGCCAGCCCAGCATCAGCAGGGTGCCACCGATCGGGGCCACCGTTCCCAGGCTGACCCCGCCCAGCCCCAGCGCATAGACCGCGCCGCAGAACAGCAGCAGCCCCACGGCGAAGGCGACACCGGCAGCATCTGCCAGGCGTCCGCCGCGCGGCGCCCACAGCCCGACGCCGAACAAAGCGAGCGCATGCCAGCCCTCCATCTCGATCCCGCTGCGTACCATCGCGACCGAGGCCGCCGGCAATCCGCCCAGCGCATGCGCGGCGACCGCCGACAAAGCCACGGCGCCGAACCCCGCCAGGGCACCAAATGCGATCCAAAGCCGTTGCATGCCGTTCATACCCTTTGCCGCTGCCCCGCGGCTGCCTATACCATTCACCCTGATGCCCCGCGGCGACCTGTTTCCTGAGATCGGCCCATTCGAGACCGGCTACCTGCCGCTCTCCGGCAGCCATGTCATGTATTGGGAGCAGGTCGGCAACCCGCGTGGCCGGCCTGTGCTGTTCCTGCATGGCGGCCCAGGGGCCGGCGCAGGCGCGGTCCACCGCCGGTTCTTCGACCCGGACTTCTGGCGCATCGTCATCTTCGATCAGCGCGGCGCCGGCCGGTCGCGGCCCCTCGGCAGCCTCGAGGAGAACACCACTCCCGACCTGGTCGGCGATATCGAAATGCTGCGCCGCCATCTCGGCGTGGAGCGCTGGCTGCTGTTTGGCGGCTCCTGGGGCTCTACTTTGGCGCTGGCCTACGCACAGGCGTGCCCGGAGCGCGTGATGGGCTGCGTGCTGCGCGGCGTGTTCCTCGGCCGCAAGCCGGAAGTGGAGTGGTTTCTGCGCGGCATGGCCGCCATCTTCCCCGACGCCCATGCCAGTTTCGTGGGTTTCCTGCCGGAGGACGAGCAGCAGGACGTGCTGGGCAGCTACATGCGCCGGCTGACGAACCCGGACCCGACCGTCCACCTGCCTGCCGCCCGCGCCTGGTCGATCTATGAGGGGTCGTGCAGCACGCTGCTGCCCAGCCCGGAGACGGTGACCTCATTCGCGCAGGACCGTACCGCGCTGGGGCTGGCGCGGATCGAGGCGCATTACTTCGCGCATGACTTGTTCCTGCCGCCGGGTGGCCTGCTGGCTCACATGCACCGCATCACCCACATCCCGGCCGAGATCGTGCAGGGACGCTATGACATGATCTGTCCCGCCCGGACCGCGTTCGATCTCGCGGGCGCCTGGCGTGCGGCACGCCTGACCATCGTGCCGGATGCCGGCCACTCGGCCTTGGAGCCGGGGATCAGGCGGTCGCTGGTCGCCGCTGTGGAGCGGTTCCGGAACGGACGTTAGGGAGCGAAATCATGAAAGTGGGCGTTATCGGCCTCGGCACCATGGGCATGGGCGCGGCGCTGAACCTGCACCGCAAGGGGCACCAGGTGACCGGCTGCGAGCTGCGCGAGAGCGCCCGCGCCGAGTTCGCCAGCAAGGGCGGTTCGGTGGTCGCCAGCCCGGCGGAGCTGCCGGAGGACCTGGAAGCCGTGGTGGTGTTCGTGATCACCGCCGCGCAGACCGAACAGGTGCTGTTCGGCGAACAGGGCTGCCTGGCGCGGCTGCGGAAGGGCGCGGTGATCCTATGCTGTGCCACCGTGGCGCCGGCCGCTGCCAAGGCGCTGGAAAGCCGTATCGCCGAGGCCGGGTTCCTGATGCTGGATGCCCCCGTATCGGGCGGCAAGGTAGGCGCCCAGGCCGGCACCATGACGGTCATGGCGTCGGGATCGGAGGCCGCGTTCGCCCACGCGCAACCGGTGCTGGACGCGATCTCCAGCAAGGTCTGGCGGCTGGGCGAGGCGATCGGCGTCGGCAGCACGGTGAAAATGGTAAACCAGTTGCTGGCCGGCGTGCATATCGCGGTCGCCGGCGAGGCGCTGGCGCTGGGCATCCGCGCGGGGGCGGACCCGAAGACGCTGTTCGAGGTGATCTCGGCCTCGGCCGGGTCGTCGTGGATGTGGCAGAATCGCGTGCCGCATATCCTGGAGGGCGATGACACGCCGCTGTCGGCGGTGAACATCTTCGTCAAGGATTTGGGGATCGTGCTGGACCAGGCACGGGCGCTGACCTTCCCGCTGCCGCTGGCCGCGGCAGCGCACCAGTTGTTCCTGGCGGCGGCGGCGAACGGCCAGGGGGCGAAGGACGACGCGTTCGTCATCCGGGTGTGGCAGGCGCTGGCCGGGATCAAGCTGCCGGGCGAGGGGTAGGAGCAGGGCCCCGTCCGGACCGATGAAAATGCGGCGGGGGCTTCAGATCATACGGACGGCGAAGGGCCTTTCCCTCTGACAGCACGAACTCCGCCCAACCGGCCGCCCGGCCTGTTGTCGATACGGCGCTTGTTCGTATCTCGTTTGAGATACATACTTCTGAGGTCGCAGAAGGAGCCCATACATGGCCGCCCAGACGTCCATGCTGCACGTCCGCGTCGACGAGCAACTCAAGGTGCAGGCCGCGGAAACGCTTGCCGGCGTCGGACTGACCGTCTCGGATGCAGTGCGCATCCTGTTGACCCGCGTGGTGAACGAAGGCGGGTTGCCCGCGAGCCTGGTGGCCGATCCCGCTGCCTATGATGCGTGGTTCCGCGCCAAGGTGCAGGAAGCGCTTGCGGACACAGGACCTTCTGTCTCGCATCGCGACGTGATGGATGACGCCCAGGCGCTGATCGACAGGAAGCGCCGTACCCAGGCTGGCGGTTGAGTGGCGGCAGGCCGCCCGCTAGGACCTGCTGTCGATCGTCGACTATATCGCCGATGACAACCCCGATACCGCCCGGCGCCTGAAGGACGAGATCGAAACCAAAACGGCGAGGCTGGCGGAGCACCCCGGGCTTTACCGGGCGGGGCGGGTTGCCGGGACGCGGGAAATGGTCGTCCGGCCCAATTATGTGGTGGTGTATGCGGTGGCCGCTCGCGCGGTGGCGGTTCTGCGGGTTCTGCGGGTACTGCATGCCGCACAGCAGTGGCCACCGACGCGGGTATGACCGACATCGGAGCCCATCGTGTGGACGCGGCAGTTGCGCCCGATCAGCTGCTCCTATTCGCCTGCCGTCGCTTACGCCGTCTCCGGAACCGCCCGCTCCCGCGCCCGCGCCGCATTCAGCTTGGCGCGCTCCTTGCGCGTCTTCGGTGGGCCTGCGTGCGTGCGCGCCTCGACCTTGGGCAGAAATGCCTCCAGGCAATAATCGTATCGTCCCGGATCAAGCGTGAAACCGGCCTTGCCGGCGATCTGCGTGACCTGGTCGACGGTCAGCGGATAGGCCCCGCTGAGTTCGGGATCGGTCGCCGGCACCTTGGCGATCCGCCGCGCCTCTGCGATGACACCTTGCGGCACCAAGGCGGCGGCGATCATCCGGTCGGTGCGTTTGTCGTAAGCGGTCAGCTTTACGTCCGGCTTCATGATGTTCCTTCATTGCGCCCTGCCGCACCGGTCGGCAAGCAAGCCTACCCCCAAAACCCTGACGAGCGCTTAATCCCGGCACGCGCTCACCCACGCTTGAACACCTGCCCCCGCCCCGTCATCATCGCCGCACCATGCCAGACCCCATGCTCCCGGCCGCGCGCTTGGACTACCAGGCCAGCATCGACCGCCCTCGCCTCGCGCTGCCGGACGGCAAGCGGGTCGCCGTGTTCCTGGTGGTCAACGTCGAGGCCTGGGATATCGCCCGCGCCATGCCGCGCCAGGTTCTGACAGCCCCGCAAGGCGCCGCCGTCACCCCGGACCTGCCGAACTGGGCGTGGCACGAATACGGCATGCGCGTCGGCTTCTGGCGCCTGAAGGCCGCGCTCGACGCGCATGGCATCGCACCCACGCTGGCGATCAACGGCGCCGTCCCCGCCACCTACCCGCGCGTGACGCAGGCGGCGCGCGACGCGGGGTGGGAGTTCATGGTACACGGCCACCAGCAGCTCGCCACGCATCTGGTGGAGGACCAGCGGGCGATGATCCGCATTGCCCTCGACGCGCTGCGGGACGCTGCCGGCCACACGCCGGTCGGCTGGCTGGCCCCCGGCCTGACCGAGACGCTGGAAACCCCCGACCTGTTGGCCGAGGCCGGCATCCGCTACTGCGCCGACTGGGTGGTCGACGACCTGCCCTGCCGGCTTCGCACCGCGCATGGGCCGTTGCTGACCATGCCGTACAGCGTGGAGCTGAACGACATCCCCATTATGATGATCCAGCACCACAGCGCCGAGGAGCTGTTCACCCGCACCGTGGCCCAGTTCGACCGGCTCTACGCCGAGGCCGAGACGCAGGGCGCCAAGGTGATGGGCCTTGCCGTCCACCCCTATATCAGCGGCGTGCCGCACCGGATCGGCTGGTTCGAGCAGGCGCTTGCGCACATGGCGGGGCGCCCCGGCACGCTGTTCTGGCAGGGCCGGCAGATCATGGACTGGTATCTGGGGGCAAGCGCATGAGCACGGGACTGGACAGCAAGGCACGCGACTGGGGCAGCCTGAGCCGGACGGAACGCGATACAGCCTATAACAACTCGGCCGCCGTTGCGCAGAGCGCGGTGCTGAATGCGGCGCGGGAGGTTGCCTCGGCGGCATTCCGCGCGGCCCACCCGCTGCACCTGGACCTGCCGTATGGGCCCAGGGAGCGCAATCTCTGGGACTTGTTCCCGACCTCCGATCCGGACGCCCCGTGCATCGTGTTCATCCATGGCGGCTATTGGCAGCGCAACAGCAAGGACGCCTTCGCCAACCTGATCGCCGGGCCGCACGCGCGGGGCTGGGCAGCGGCACTGCCGGGCTACACGCTGGCGCCGGACGCGTCGCTGACCGAGATCGTGGCGGAGATCAACGCGGCGCTCGACTGGCTGGCGGCGCACGGGCCGAAGCACGGCATCGCCGGGCCGATCGTGCTGTCCGGCTGGTCGGCGGGCGGGCACCTGGCGGCGATGTGCCTCGGCCATCCGGCGGTGAAGGCCGGCCTGGCGATCTCCGGCGTGTTCGAGCTGGGGCCGATCCGCGACACCTACCTGAACGAGAAGCTGCAGCTGACCGACGCGGAGATCGCCAGCCTGTCGCCGCTGCGCCTGCCCGCGGTGGCGAAGCCGCTGGCGATCGCCTACGGAACGGCGGAACTGCCGCCGCTGGTCGCCGACGCCCGTGCGCTGCATGCCAGGCGGGCCGCCGCACACCAGCCGGGTCCGCTGATCCCGGTAGCGGGCGCCAATCATTTCACGATGTTGCCGGAGCTGCGCGATGAGGGCGGCATCCTGACCCGGCAGTTGCCGCTGCTGCTGGGGTAACGCAGGCGGAGGCAGGTCGGGAAACACCCCCTCCCTCAAGGGGAGGGGGAGATTCCCGACCTGCCTCCGCCGCCGTCCCTACCCAACCGCCGCCACAACCGCGTCGCAGATGCGTGCCAGATCGGCCTCGGTCAGGTCGGGGTGGATCGGCAGGGCCATGATCCGTTCGGCGAGGTCCTCGGACACCGGCAGAGTCGTGCCGTCGTGCTGGTCACGATATGCCGGCTGCTTGTGCAGCGGCCGGGGGTAGTAGATCGCGGTCGGCACGCCCTGCGCCCTTAGCGCCGCCTGCACGCTGGCACGGGCCGCCCCGTCGCGCAGCAGCACCGCGTAGATCGCCCAGGCGCTGGTGCTGTCCGGCACGCGCGCCGGCGTCTGCAGCGCATTGCCCAGCCGCTGGTCGTAGTACCGCGCGACCCGCTCCCGCGCGGCCAGTTCCTCGGGGAACACGGTCAGCTTCGACAGCAGCACCGCGGCCTGGATCGAATCCAGCCGGCCGTTCATGCCGGTGCGCAACACCTCATAGCGCGTGGTGCCCTCGCCATGGGTGCGCAGGCTGCGGTACAGCGCGGCGCGGTCCTCGCTCTGGGTGAACAGCGCACCGCCGTCGCCATAGGCGCCCAGCGGCTTGGACGGGAAGAACGACGTCGCGGTCGCGTCGGCCTGGCTGCCGAGCGGCTGGCCGTGCAAGGTGGCGCCGAAGCTCTGGGCGAGATCGTCGAGGGTGAACAGGTCGTGCCGCTGCGCGATCGCGCTCAGGGCCGGCCAGTCGGCGGGCTGGCCGAACAGGTCCACCCCGATCAGCGCCCGCGCCCGCAGCTTGCCGGCGGCGCGCACCGCGGCGATCCGCGTCTCCAGATGGGCGGTGTCGATCTGGAAAGTGCGCGGGTCGACGTCGACGAACACCGGGGTGGCGCCCAGGACCAGGGGGACCTCGGCGGTCGCGGTGTAGGTGAAGGCGGGCAGGAACACCGCATCGCCGGGCCCGATGCCCTCGGCCATCAGGGCGATCTGGATTGCGTCGGTGCCGGAGCTGACGCCCACGCAGTGCTTCGCGCCGCAGAACCGGGCCAGTTCGGCCTCCAGCTCCGCGACCTCCGGGCCCAGGATGAACTGGCAATGCGCCAGCACGGCGTCCAGCCGGCGGCGCAGGTCGACGGCGATACGGGCCTGCTGCGCCTTCAGGTCAAGAAACGGCACTGGCGGCCGGGTGGTATCGGTCATGGCATCTCTCGGATCAGGTCAGAGGATCAATGGTGGGGGGATCAGGGGCGGCGGATTACGGTCAGGCGCGGGCTTCGCCCACAGAGCCGTCGACGTTGTGCTCGAACTCGGGGATCAGGCGGCCCAGCAGCGTCAGGGCCAGCCGGACCTGGCCGTTCCGGCAGGCCGCGGCGATTTCCTCGATCGACCGCCCGACGATGGCGGGATCGGCGGTGCGCGGCATGGCCATCAGCAGGCCGGGATGGCCGGTGGGGACCGGCGGTTCCTTGCCGTGGAACAGCTCCTCGAACAGCTTCTCGCCGGGGCGCAGGCCGGTGAAG
>JARLIJ010000261.1 GCA_031291795.1 Acetobacteraceae bacterium
ATCCGGGAGCTGACGGCCCGCGCCGAGGAAATCGCCAAGGCCGGCGGCACGCCGTTGGGTGTCGCCAAGGATGGCCGCCTGCTGGGCGTGATCTACCTCAAGGATATCGTGAAAGGCGGCATCCGCGAGCGGTTCACGGAACTGCGGCGCATGGGTATCCGCACGGTGATGATCACCGGCGACAACCCGCTGACAGCCGCGGCGATCGCGGCCGAGGCCGGGGTCGACGACTTCCTCGCCCAGGCGACCCCAGAGACCAAGCTCAAGCTGATCCGCGACGAGCAGGCCCAGGGCAAGCTGGTGGCGATGTGCGGCGACGGCACCAACGACGCGCCGGCACTGGCCCAGGCCGATGTCGGCGTGGCGATGAACACCGGCACCATGGCCGCCCGTGAGGCCGGCAACATGGTGGACCTCGACAGCGACCCGACGAAGCTGATTGAGATCGTGGAGATCGGCAAGCAGTTGCTGATGACCCGCGGTGCGCTGACCACGTTCAGCATCGCCAACGACGTGGCGAAGTACTTCGCCATGATCCCGGCGATGTTCATCGCCTTCTACCCGCAGCTGGAGGCGCTGAACGTCATGCGCCTGCACAGCCCGCAAAGCGCCATCCTGTCGGCGATCATCTTCAACGCGCTCATTATCGTGGCGCTGATCCCGTTGGCACTGAAGGGCATCACCTACCGCCCGATCGGTGCTGCCGCCCTGCTGCGGCGCAACCTGGTGATCTACGGCCTGGGCGGCATCGTCGCGCCGTTTGTCGGCATCAAACTGATCGACATGCTCGTCTCATCCATCGGGCTTGCATAAGGAATCATGTCAATGCTTCAGCAAATCCGCCCGGCCATCATGATGATCGTGACCATGACGGTCATCACCGGCCTGGCCTACCCGCTCGCCATGACCGGCATCTCGCAGGCGATCTTCCCGCACCAGGCCAACGGCAGCCTGATCGAGAAGGACGGCAAGGTGATCGGTTCCGCCCTGATCGGGCAGAACTTCGCCAGCGAGAAGTACTTCCACGGCCGCCCCTCGGCGACCACGGACACCGACCCGAACGACGCGACCAAGACCGTGCCGGCGCCCTACAACGCGGCCAACTCCAGCGGCTCCAACCTGGGTCCGACCTCGAAGGCGCTGATCGACCGCGTGAAGACCGATACCGAGGCGCTGCAGAAGGAGAACCCCGGCACGCCGGTGCCGGTCGACCTGGTGACCACCTCGGCCAGCGGCCTGGACCCGGACATCACCCCGGCCGGCGCGCTGTTCCAGGTGCCGCGCATCGCCAAGGCTCGCAACCTGCCCGAGGACCGCGTGCGTGCACTGGTCGAGGCGCAGATCAGCGGTCGGCTGGCCGGGATCATCGGAGAGCCGCACGTGAACGTGCTGCAGCTCAACCTGGCGCTCGACGCGCTGGGCGCCAGCTGAAGCAGAACCAGCATCCACTCTCCCCCTCCCCTTGCGGGAGGGGGTTGGGGGGAGGGGTCGTGAGGCACCTGCCACACGCCCCCTCCCCCTAACCCCAACCAGACCATGACCAATGGCGGCCGACCGCCCGAACCGGTAGTCTGCCGACGGCACGCGACAGCGGCATTCCCGCCGCGCCCCGCCTGCCCGATCCCGCGCGGAGCTTAGTACCATGGACGAGCGCGGCTCACGCGAGCGTCGACCCTCTCCCGAGGCGTTGCTGAAGGTCGCTCAACAGACCCAGCGCGGCCGCATGAAGATCTTCCTCGGCGCCGCCCCCGGCGTCGGCAAGACCTTCGAAATGCTGACCGCCGCCCACGCCCGCCAGCGCGAAGGCATCGACGTCGTCATCGGCATCGTCGAGACCCACCGCCGCGCGGAAACCGAGGCGCTGGTCCGCGGCCTGGAAGCCATTCCCCGCCGGAGGATCGACTACAAGGACCGGACGATGGAGGAGATGGACATCGACGCCATCCTCGCCCGCCGTCCGCAACTCGTGCTGGTCGATGAGCTTGCCCACACCAACGTCCCCGGCAGCCCTCACCCGAAACGCCACCTCGACGACGCGGAACTGCTGGGCGTTGGCATCGACGTCTACACCACACTGAACATCCAGCACGTCGAGAGCCTGAACGACGTCGTCGCCCGCATCACCCGCATCCGGGTGCGCGAGACCGTGCCGGACTCGGTGATCGACCGCGCCGACGAGATCGAGCTGATCGACCTGACCCCGGCCGACCTGATCCAGCGCCTCCAGGAGGGCAAGGTCTACGTCCCGCACCAGGCGGAACGCGCAGTCCGGCACTATTTCCAACCCGGCAACCTGACCGCACTGCGGGAACTGGCACTGCGCCGCACCGCCCAGCGGGTCGACGATCAGATGGTCGACTACATGCGCAGCCACGCGATCCAGGGCCCCTGGGCCGCCGGCGAACGCGTGCTGGTCTGCGTCGAGGGCGGGAGCAAGGCCAGTTCCACCGTTCGCCACGCCAAGCGCCTGGCGGACCAGCTCCACGCACCCTGGTCCGCGATCAGCGTGGAGACGGCGCGGACCCGGCGGACCGGCACCACCGAACAGGACAGCGCCTCGGCCGCGCTCCGGCTCGCCCAGCAGCTCGGGGCCGAACCGGTGCTGCTGCCAGGCCAGGATGTCGCCGACACCATCATCGACTACGCCCGCGCCAACAACGTCACCCATATCATCGTCGGCAAGTCGGATCGGCCCCATTGGTGGCAACTGCTGCTGGGCGGCGTCACCCAGCGCATGATCGCCCGCGCCGGCGGCATCAACATCCATGTCATTGAGGCCGCGCCGGAAAAGCCCCGGAAGCCGGCCCAGCGGGAGGCCCCGCCGCCACAGGACCTGCGCCCCTACGGCGTCAGCCTGCTGCTGGTCGCGGCTGCACTCGGCGCTGCCTGGGGGCTGCATGCGGTGCTGGGCATCGGCAACATCGCTCTGGTGTTCCTGACCGCGATCCTGGCGAGCGCGGTGCTGCACGGCCTGGGCCCCTCGCTGTTCGCCTGCGTGCTTTCGATCCTGGCCTACAACTTCTTCTTCCTGCCGCCGCTCTACACCTTCACCATCGCCGACCCGGAAAACATGGTCGCGCTGTTCTTCTTCGCGGTGGTCGCGGTGATCGCCAGCAACCTGGCCGCCCGGGTGCGCGGCCAAGCGGTCACCGCCCGGCTGCGCGCCAAAACCACCGACGACCTGTACCAGTTCAGCCGCAAGCTCGCGGTTGCCGTCACGCTGGACGACCTGCTCTGGGCGACCGCCCACCAGATCGCACTGATGCTGAAGGTGCGCGTGGTCCTGCTGCTGCCGGAAGGCGACAGCGTCGCGGTGCGGGCCGGCTTCCCGCCGGAGGACGTGCTGGAGGAGGCCGACCTCGCTGCCGCCAAATGGTGCTGGGAGAAGAATCACGCCGCAGGCCGCGACTCCGATACGCTACCCGGCGCCAAATGGCTGTTCCTCCCCCTGCGCACTGGACGTGGCTCGCTGGGCGTGGTGGGCATCATCCGCGACGAACCTGGCCCGCTGCTCAGCCCCGACCAACAGCGGCTGCTGGATGCCCTGGCCGACCAGGCAGCCCTGGCGATCGAGCGCATCGGCCTGGCCCGCGATCTCGCCCAGGCACGGCTGGAGGCGGAAACCGACCGGCTGCGCTCCGCCCTGCTCACCTCGATCTCGCATGATTTGCGCACGCCACTGGCGTCGATCCTCGGTTCCGCCTCCAGCCTCATGTCGAAAGCCGCCATCCTCGACGAAACCACCCGCAGCGCCCTGCTCGGTACGATTCTCGAGGAATCCGAGCGGCTGAACCGGTTCATCGGGAATTTGTTGGATATGACGCGGCTGGAGTCGGGGGCACTGCAACCGAACAGCAGCCTGGCGGTGCTGTCGGACGTGGTCGGCGCCGCCCTGCAACGCGGGGCCAAGATCCTGGCGGCTCATGAAGTAGACGTAGACCTTGCCGCCGGGCTGCCGATGCTCGAGCTGGACATGGTGCTGTTCGAGCAGGTGCTGTTCAACCTGCTGGACAATGCGGCGAAATACGCGCCAGCCGGCAGTCGAATCGAGATCCGTGCCTGGCGTGAAGGAGAGAGCGTGATCCTTCAGGTCCTGGACGAAGGCGATGGTATTCCAGGGGGCGATGTCGAACGGATTTTCGACAAGTTCTATCGTGCACGAGGCGCCGATCGCCGCCGGGCCGGCACGGGACTGGGTCTGGCAATTTGCCGTGGATTTGTAGAAGCCATGCACGGAACCATCTTGGCAGGCAATCGCACCGACCGCTCCGGCGCGGTGATCACCATCACTCTGCCGGTTCCCATGCTTGCCACACTCCCTGAGGACACGACGACATGATCGAGGGCGCATGACCGAGGGTTCCAACCCCCTGCGTATCCTTGTGGTGGACGACGAACCGGCGATCCGCCGCTTCCTGCGGGCCGGCCTCGCCTCCCAGGGCTATGTCCTGACCGAGCTGGAGGAGGGCCTGCCGGCGATCGAGATAGTGCGCCGCAAAGGCACCGACCTGCTGGTGCTCGATCTCGGACTACCCGACGTCGACGGGCTGGACGTCATCCGCCGCATCCGCGCCGCCGGTTCGGCCGTGCCGATCGTCGTGTTGTCGAGCCGCGACGACGAGGCGGCGAAGGTGGCGGCACTGGATCTCGGGGCTGACGACTACGTGACCAAACCGTTCGGGATCGACGAGTTGTTCGCCCGCATCCGCGCCGCCCAGCGCCATCGGCTACTGGAGCAAGGCGAGCAGCCGGTGTTCCGCAGCGGCGACCTGATGGTGGACCTGGTGCGCCGCATCGTCACGGTGCGCGGCGCGGAGGTGAAGTTCTCACCGCGCGAATACGCCGTGCTGCGGCTGCTGGTACAGCATGCTGGCAAGGTTCTGACTCACCGGATGATCCTGCGCGACGTCTGGGGCGGGGACACCGACGTGCAATATCTGCGCATCTACATCCGTGCGTTGCGGCAGAAGATAGAGCCGGACCCTGAACGCCCCACCCATATCCTGACAGAGACCGGAGTGGGTTATAGATTGCGCGTGGCCGAATAGGACCTGACGCCGGAATGGACATCGCTGACTGCCTTACGCTCGATCGGATCGTTCTCGACCTGCGCGTGCGGGATAAACTACAATTGTTGCAAGAGCTTGCCAGGCGCACCGCCGGCAGCGGACTGAAACCAGACATGGTGGCCACGGCGTTGCAAGGGCGGGAGGAGCTTGGCTCGACCGGCCTCGGCAGGGGGTTCGCGCTGCCACATGCGCGGATTGAGGGGTTGGATCGTCCGTTCGGCCTGTTCGCCCGGCTGGCCAGGCCGATCGATTATGCGGCGATCGACGACCGGCCGGTCGACCTGGCATTCCTGTTGCTGATGCCGGCCCAGGATCAGCCTGGCAATGGGTCGGTCGCCGCGTTGGCGGCCGTGGCACGACGGTTCCGTGATGCCGATGCGGCCGATCGGCTGCGGAGCGCTGCCAACGCAGCGGAGGCATTCCAGGTGCTCGCCGGCTAGGTAGCCGGCGCCCGCGGCCCCATATTTTGTCCGTGTTGGCCGCCCCAACGGCCTGTACGCCGATGTGAAGCTGCATCCCTTGCCGGCAACGCCGCCGGCGTGCGGTGCGCAAGGTGCCGATCCGGATCGAGGACGTGCTGGTGTAGCCGAACGGGCCGCCGTACCGAACGTCCCGACCGACCGGCGGAGGAGTACGCCTATGCCGGGTCCGGCGGCTCCTCGCCGCTCGCCCACTCCCGCCAGAGCAGGATCAGCGCCGCCATCGTCGCCGGTCCCACGAACAGCCCAATCAAGCCCCAGGTCTCAACGCCGCCCAGGATTCCAAACAACACCCACAGGAACGGCAGGCGGGTCGCGCCGCCGATCAGTACCGGGCGCACGAAGTGATCGGCGACGAACGTCACAAGCGTGCCCAGCGCGAGGATGATCACCGCGGCGACAGCCGAACTCTTGAGCAGGAAAAGCAGCAGTGCTGCGAGGCAGAAGGCGACTGGCGCGCCGAACGGAATAATCGCGGCGACCGCAGTGAAGGCGCCCAGCAGCGTTGGATGTGGCACGCCGAGCACGGCGTATGCCACGCCTAGTACCACGCCCTCGCCGATTCCGACGAGTACCAGCCCGTCCACCGTCCCATGCACGGAGGCGATGATCTGCCGTCCCACGCGCTCTCCGCTTGGGCCAAAGGCACGGCGTCCCGCCCGGCGCATCTGTTCGGCCAGGCTGTCGCCGTCGCGGAACAGGAAGAACAGCGTCAACAGGCAGAAGCCAAACAGTACGACCCGATGCAACACGGCCGCCCCGACGCGCCGGCTGTTGTCCATCAGGTCGCGGCGGTCGGCGTGTTGCAGCAACTCGTTGGCAGCGGCGGGGTCGCTCAGGTTGCTCTGCCACCATTCGGTCGCCTGTGCGGCGCCGAACGGGAGGCGAGACAGCGCCTCGGGTGGCGGGATACCCTGCGACCGCGCTGTCTCGACCCACTTGATCACGCCACGTGCCTCAACCCCGGCCTCGATACCGGCGAACAGCAGCGGCACGACAAACAGCAGCATCACCGCCAGGGTGAAACCAGCCGGCAGCACCACGTTGTGCCGCCCTGGCGGCCAGCGCCTGCGGGCTCGCTGATAGAGCGGCCAGAGCGCGATGGCGAACACGACGGCCCAGACGATGGCGGGCACGAATCCCCAGATCGTCCAGAGCCCGAATCCGGAGAGCACCACGGCCAGCACCACTCGCGCCACGGTACGGGCGGTGCCACGTGCCTCGGGGCAGTCCGCCGCCGGCGGATGGCCTTGGTCACTCACCGACGCATTCGTGCCTGATCCCAGAGCTCTCATGAGCGATCGGCCGGCCAACGCGGCGGCAGCCACGGCCCGGATTGCGGCGGCGGATCGATCAACCGGCGGGTCATCGCGACCGCGCCGACCAGCGCAAGCACCAGCGCGGCCAGCCACCGTCCGATGGGCGCCGGGCCATAGCTGAACGGCCGCCACACCAGCATCAGGAACGCCACTGGCACCACCACCATGGCCCACCCCGCACGCACGCCCCGGCGCGACGCAAGCAGCCCCAGAACCACGAAGACGACCAGCAATGCCAGGGCCAGGGCATGCACGACGTCGTTGGCCTGAGCCCCCAGCGAGACGACGATCGCATGCACCGCCTCGTTCATTGCGTCGAGCACATCAAGGCACCGATTCAGGAAGCGGTCCGGCCCAGCCACGTACAGCAATGCCGCCAGCACAAGGCCGCCGATCCAGATCATCCCTATGGTATTGCGCCGCACAGTGGCTCCTTCGGAGGTTCGGCGACCGTTCTATCCGCAGATTCCGGCGGGCATGCGGCAAGCATGCGTGACTGAGGCCTACAACAGCCCTTCTCGCTGGAAACTGACCACACGCTCGCCACCCACCACCACGTGGTCATGTAGCACGATGCTGAGGGGCTCGAGCGCCAACCGGACCGTGCGTGTCATCGACAGGTCGTCCTCCGACGGCGTCGGGTCGCCGCTGGGGTGGTTGTGCACCAGAATGACCGCGGTGGCGTGCAATTCCAGCGCACGGCGTGCGACTTCCCGCGGGAAGACCGGAGCCCGGTTGATAGTGCCCTGGCCCTGCGCCTCGTCGGCCACGAGACGGTTGCGGTTGTCGAGGAACAACACACGAAACTGCTCCACCCGCTCATGCGCGAGTAGCGCCGTCAAGTACTCGGTCAGTCGGGGCCAATTGTTCAGAATAGGCTGATTGAGCACCTTGCCGCGAAGCAGACGCAGCGCGGCCGCCTGCACGGTCTTCAGAGCAGCTGCCCCGGCCTCGCCCAGGCCATCCACCGCCAGCAATTCCTGTAACGGCGCGGCGATGGCTGGCGCGAAGCCACCGAACCGCGCCAGCAGCAGCCGCGCAATCGGCTTGGTATCGCGCCGCGGCAGTGCCAGGAACAGCAGCATTTCCAGCAGGTCCTGGTCGTTCAGCGCCTCCGGCCCGGCGGTCAGCAGCCGCGACCGCATGCGCGCACGATGCCCCTCGGCTCCTATCGGCGACGGATCCAATCCAACAGTGCTGGCGACGGAGGCCTCGGCCACCGGCGCTGCCATCAGGTCAAGCAGCGTCGGGACTTCGGCGAAACCGATCGGTGACCTGCGTTTGCCCATCCCGCCTCGCGCCGTGGATCCGGCACGAAGCTAACGCGCAGCAGTTGCCGATCAGCTAACGAACGGCGGCTTGTCCAGGCCGGCGGGCGACAGCGTGAAGATCTCGCACCCGTCCTCGGTCACCCCGATCATGTGCTCGAACTGGGCGGACAGGCTGCGGTCGCGTGTCACGGCGGTCCACCCGTCATCCAGCACCTTCACCTCCGGCCGGCCGGCGTTCACCATCGGCTCGATGGTGAAGAACATGCCGGGCCGTAACAGTGGGCCGTCGCCGGGGCGGCCGAAATGCAGCACATTCGGCGGTTCATGAAAGCGCCGACCGATGCCGTGGCCGCAGAAATCGCGCACCACGCTGAACCGGTTGGCCTCCACATAGGTCTGGATCGTGTGGCCGATGTCGCCCAGCGTCGCACCCGGCTTCACCGCCGCAAGGCCGCGTTGCAGCGACTCATAGGTGACGTCGATCAGGTTGCGCGCGCGCGTGGATGGCGTACCAGCGGCATACATACGCGACGTATCGCCGTGCCAGCCGTCGAGGATCACCGTGACGTCGATGTTCAGGATGTCCCCGCTCTCCAGCTTCCGATCGCCCGGAATGCCATGGCAGACGACATGGTTGATCGAGGTGCAGATGGATTTCGGATAGCCGCGGTAGTTCAGCGGTGCCGGGATCGCACCATGGGCCACAATGAAGTCGTGGCAAATCTGGTCGAGCGCCCCGGTCGAAACGCCGGGACGGACATGCGGGCAGATCATGTCCAGGGTCTCGGCAGCCAAGCGGCCGGCCGCCCGCATCCCGGCGAAATCTTCCGCCGCGTGGATCGCGATATGTCTCGCGTCGGTTCCGCCGTCCATGACCCTGCTCCGTCCGCCCTTCAATGCGTGCGATCCCGCCAAGATGCGCAACCGGCCCGGCCCGTGCAAGGCCGGTTTCGGTTCCTGTGGCCAGCGTTGGGCGCAGAGCGCTAAACAGCGGCGCCATGATCATCGACATGCACACCCATGCCGGCCGTCCGCGTCGCACCGGCGATGTTGACCGAACCGTCCTCGCTACCATGCAGCCGGCCGGCGTCGCCGCCGCAGTCGTTTCGGCTATCGGGGATATCCCGATGATCCGGCGCAATGCCGTGACGAAGCGACTGGAAAAGTTCCGCGACCCCAGGCCCGGCGAGTGCCTGGAAGCAGTGGAAGGCTATCTGGTGAGCTTCGAACAATCCGGCATGCGGATCGCCCGCGAACCCATCGAAATTGGCATGGACGCACCGGCGCTGGTGCTGGCGGTTGAGGGCTGCGACTTCCTGGAAGGCGACCTTGACCGGCTGGATGCCTTGGAGGCGCGCGGCGTGCGCAGCGTCCAGCTCACGCATTATCTGGTCAACGAGACCGGCGACATCCAGACCGAACCGCCGGTGCATGGCGGTCTGACACCATTCGGCGCCGAGGCTGTGCGGCGGATGAACCGGCTCGGGATCATCGTCGATGTCGCCCACTGTTCCGAGGACACGGTGAAGGGCGTGGTGGCGGCGACCAGCCAGCCGATCCTGTGCAGCCATGCCAATCTGAAAGAGCCCGGCCATCCGGACGGCGACCATCCGCGCTATCTCAGCCCGGAGTACGCACGGATGGTGGTGGAAACCGGCGGCGTGATCGGCGCCTGGATCGCGGTGCTGTGGCAGGAGCAGATGGCCGGCATGATCCGCCATTTGTTCCGGCTGGTCGACGCGGTCGGGATCGATCACGTCGGCATCGGCAGCGACCTGCCCGCCGGCGCCGCCGCCCAGGCAATGCCCGATTTTTCCCGCCATCCGGAAATCGCCACGGCACTCCGGGACCGCGGCATGACCCACGAGGAGATCGCAAAAGTGTGTTCCGGCAATTGGTTGCGGGTATTCCGCACGGTGCGTGGCCAATGAACCAGGATTCCCTGAAGCGCCAGGCTGCCGAAGCTGCCGTGGCGCTGGTGGAAAGCGGCATGGTCGTGGGTCTTGGCACCGGCTCGACCGCAGCGTTCGCGATCGACGGGCTGATCCGACGGGTGCGGGAGGAGCGACTGGATATCGTCGCCATCCCGACTTCGGAGCGAAGCGATGCCCAGGCCCGCCAGGGCGGCATCCGGTTGACCGATTTCGCCGCCCATCACCGCGTCGACCTGACGATCGACGGGGCAGACGAGATCGCGCTGGGCTCGCTCGACCTGGTCAAGGGACTGGGGGGCGCGCTGCTCCGCGAGAAAATCGTCGCCGCGGCCAGCAGCCGGCTGGTGATCATTGCCGATGCCAGCAAGCTGGTCGAACGGTTGGGGAGCACCGTGCGGGTGCCTGTTGAAGTCGTCCCGTTCGGCTGGCAGACCACGCTCGACCGGATCGGCGCGCTCGGGGGCAATCCGGTGCTCCGGCCAGACAAGGCGGGCGAGCCGTTCCGCACGGACGGCGGCAATTTGATCCTGGATTGCGCCTTCGGGCCACTGGCGGACGCCGGCGCGATGGAACAGGCGCTGTCGAACACGATCGGGGTGGTGGAAACCGGGCTGTTCATTGGTATGGCGGCGAGCGCCATGGTCGCAACAGCGGACGGCGTAAGGCGGCTGGACCGGATGTGATCAGCGGCCCGAAGGGGCCGTGGGTCGGCTCAGGCCCGATCGCTGGAGCCAGATCGCCGATCTATCGGCTGGCGACCTGACGAGAGGGTGGGCGAAGCACCGCGCAAGGGGTCTTGCGGTGGGCCAGTGACGCGCAGGCGTCCTGCGCGTCGGCCGCGGTCAGGCCCATGATCTGGGCACGCCAAACCGTCTTTCGGCCGACCCTCGCAGCCTCGATCCGCAACTCCCCGCCGTCATCGGCGACGCGTCGCGCGGTGGCGGCCGCATCGCGTGCCGCGCGTTCGGTCGGGTAGGAGCCGACCTGGATGCCCCAGGCGCTGGCGACAGCCGCGACGCGCAGCTTTGCGGGCTTCGGCGTCTCGACCGTCGCAGCATGCGCGGCGGCTATCAGCCCGGCGGTCTGGGTCGGACGACGCTCGACCGGCACATCCATCTGCCCGAATCCCTGGTTCAGCAGGGCCGCCATGTGGATGTCGCGCTCAGCGTTCGAACCGGCGCCCAGCACCACGCCGATCAGACGCACGCCACCGCGTACCGCGCTGGTGACGAG
Source organism: Acetobacteraceae bacterium (assembly GCA_031291795.1). GTDB lineage: Bacteria > Pseudomonadota > Alphaproteobacteria > Acetobacterales > Acetobacteraceae > Rhodopila. The sequence goes on from JARLIJ010000261.1 coordinate 11,306, forward strand.
GTTGTGGCCCGAGGCATCGGTGTAGCCCGTCTTCAGCCCGTCCGCCCCCGGGTAGGATTGCAGCATGCGGTCGTGGTTAAAGATCACCCGCCGCTGCCAGACAAAGCTGGGCGTCGAGAAATACCGGTAATAGACTGGGAAGTCGTTCACCAGGTGGCGCGCCAGGATCGCCAGGTCCCGCGCCGACGCCCACTGGTCCGGGTCCGGCAGCCCGGACGCGTTCACCAGTGAAGTATGGCTCATGCCCAAGGCGCGGGCGCGCAACGTCATCATCTGGCCGAACCGGTCCTCGCTGCCGCCCAGCAGTTCGCCCAGGGCCGAGGCCGCGTCATTGGCCGATTTGGTGACCAGGCCGAGGATCGCCTGATCCACCGTCATGCGCGTTCCCGGAACGAGGCCGAGCTTGGATGGCTCCTGGGAGGCGGCATGAGCGGAGATCGGGACGAGCGTATCCAATGTGATGCGGCGATCGCGCAGCGCCTCGAACGCCATGAAGAGCGTCATCATCTTGGTGAGGCTGGCGGGATGCCGGGGCGCATCGGGATTCGCCGATTCCAGCACCTCGCCGGTCGTCGCATCGATCACGATCGAGCTGTAGCGCGCTGATCCAACCTGCGCATACGCTTCCGGAGCGGCCAGCAGAGCAGCGATCGAAAGGATCGCAAGCAGGGCGGCGCGCGCCGGCGCCCAACGCAAGAAAACGAAGCGCCGCAGAGGCTTCGCCGCCATTTCTGTCCCTCGTCAACCGGCTAGAGCAACTTTAAGGACGATGCGCGCCGTGTGTCCAGCCGGAAAATCCTCGAAAAGCGAAAAAAGTGAAAGGGTTACAGGCTGACATTGGCATGGCACGCATGCGGCAAACTGACGCCGATCCGGCCAAGCGGGTGGTGACTCCATGAATTTTGTGCACTGCACAATTAAAATCTTGATCATCTCGCAAGCGAGGCCTATACCCAGTCGTGTTGCGGTGCAGCAAAGAATTCGTGGCCAAATCAGCTGGCCCGGAAAGTTCCGTTTCGGACCGGTCGGACGCATCCCCTGGTCGATGCTCGTCTGCCGCTGAGTGCTTACACAAATGCTGTAAAATCGGGAGAACGACTGATGAGCTTGAAGCCAAAGATGACCGAGATCGCCACTACCGTGGAATCCACTGTGGCCGAAGGCACCAATAAGGGCATCGACGCGACCGTGTCGAACCTCAAGGACGGCATGGCCAAGGCGGCCGCCGGCTTCGAACAGACTCAGGCAAAGGTGAAGGAAGGCGTGGAAAAAGCCATGAAGACCGCTGAAGAGCTGGTTGCATTCAGCCAGGGCAACGTCGAAGCCTTCGTGAAGTCCGGCCAGATCTGGGCCGCCGGCGTGCAGGATCTGTCGAAGCAGTTTGCGGCCACGGCCCAGGCGTCGCTCGACGAGACCATGTCGACCTTCAAGGCGCTCAGCAGCGTCAAGTCGCTGAAGGACGCGCTCGATCTGCAGGCGAGCCTGGCCCGCGCCACCATGGAGAAGACGCTGGCCGAATCCGGCCGGCTGACCGACGCCTCGTTCAAGCTGACTGAGCAGGCGCTCGCCCCCATCACCGCCCGCGTTACCCTGGCGGTGGAGAAGTTCGCGAAGCCGGCCTGAGGGTCGGCAAAGCGACTGGACGGGGGCTGCGTTGTTTCCTCCCCCCTGAAACGCGGTCCTCGTCCACCCATGTGATACCCCGAGCCGCGCGGCCGGGTGCAAAAAGACCCGAGCCAGCAGGCTCGGGTCTTTTTTTGTTTCAACGGTGGTCGGGCGGGGAACGCCAGGTTTCGCGGGGGTTTTCCGTGTAACGGAGCACGCAGGAGGAATCCGGCGGCGTATTCCTTGACCTTGATCGCGCCTATGCTCTTTTAACCTGCCGCTGCCTTCCGATATGGTTCGCTCTTCGGCGATGATGGCTTGGACCCGTGTGCCAGCCCTAGCCTGGCGAGCGGAGCGGAAACAGGTGCGGAATACGTCGCGACGGATGGACGCGGAACAGCGATGAGCGACAGCGACAAACGCGGAGGCGGTGGCAATCCGGAAGGCCCGAACACCGGCGTGGTGGTCAAGGCGCGGCCGAAGACCCGCAAACCGGCCATGTACAAAGTTTTGATGCTGAACGACGACTACACCCCGATGGAGTTCGTGGTGCATGTGCTGGAGCGTTTCTTCCAGAAATCCCGCGAGGAAGCGACACGCATCATGCTGCATGTCCATCGCCGCGGTGTCGGCGTTTGCGGTGTCTATACGTACGAAGTGGCAGAGACCAAAGTGACACAGGTCATGGACCTGGCACGCCAGAACCAGCATCCTCTGCAGTGCACGATCGAGAAGGAATGATGACCGGGACCGGCAACGCCACCCCAAGTCTTTGGTCAGGAATACCGAGCGCGATCGCTCGGGAGTGACACGGTCCGCTGGGGGACCATAGCGCGTTAGGAGCGTCGACGTATGCTTTCACGGAACCTCGAACAGACGCTGCACCGCGCCCTCTCGCTCGCCAGTGAGCGTCGGCACGAATATGCCACCCTCGAGCACTTGCTGCTCGGGCTGGCGGATGACAGCGACGCGGCGACGGTGTTGCGGGCTTGCGGTGTCGATCTCGACAAGCTGCGCAGCGACCTGTCGGAATTCCTCGATAAGGATCTGGCCGGTCTCGCGACCGATCGCCCGGGCGACCCCAAGCCCACTGCGGGCTTCCAGCGTGTGGTGCAACGGGCCGCGATTCACGTGCAATCCTCCGGCCGTGACGAGGTGACGGGCGCCAACGTATTGGTGGCGCTGTTCAGCGAGCGGGAGAGCCATGCCGTCTACTTCCTGCAGTTGCAGGACATGACCCGGCTCGACGCGGTCAACTTCATCAGCCACGGAATCGCCAAGGCGCCCGGCCGGTCGGCCCAGCGTCCGGTCCAGGGCAGCAACCCGGCACAGCCGGAGAGCAGCCAGCCGGAGCAGGAACGGGAAGAGAAGTCAGGCCGCCGCAACCAGGACGCTCTGTCCAACTACTGCGTGAACCTGAACAAGAAGGCGATGGCGGGGAAGATCGACCCGCTGATCGGCCGCGACTCGGAGATCGAGCGGACGATCCAGATCCTCTGCCGCCGCACCAAGAACAACCCGCTGTATGTCGGCGACCCCGGCGTCGGTAAGACGGCCATCGCCGAGGGCCTGGCCAAGCGCATCGTCGAGGGCGACGTCCCCGAAGTGTTGGCCAAGTCGACCATCTTCGCGCTCGACATGGGCGCGCTGCTGGCCGGCACACGCTACCGCGGCGACTTCGAAGAACGGCTGAAGGCGGTGGTGAACGAGTTGGAGAGCCAGCCCGGCGCCATCCTGTTCATCGACGAGATCCACACTGTGATCGGCGCCGGGGCAACCTCCGGCGGCGCGATGGATGCCTCGAACCTGCTGAAGCCGGCTTTGGCGTCGGGCAACTTGCGCTGCGTCGGATCAACAACTTACAAGGAATTCCGGAACTACTTCGAGAAGGACCGCGCGCTGGTTCGCCGCTTCCAGAAGATCGACGTCGTGGAGCCGACCATTCCCGACGCCATCAAGATCATGATGGGCATCAAGCCGTACTACGAGGAATTCCATAAGGTCCGCTACACGAACGA
>JARLIJ010000262.1 GCA_031291795.1 Acetobacteraceae bacterium
CCCGGGCTCACCCGCCCGCGGGCTGGGCAGGCCCCCCAAGCCGTGGGATGGACGGCACTGCTGGAGGCGCTGGCACGGCTGTGGCGGGACGGCGCGCCGGTGGACTGGGCGGCGCATGACGCACCCTACCGGCCAAGGGTCACCGATGCGCCCGGCATCAAGTTCCACCGGCAACGATATTGGTTCCAATCGCAGCCAGACTCCGCCGTCGCAGAGCCCAACCCGGCGACAACCAGGCTTACCGGCGAACGCATCGACCTCGCGACCGGCGAAGTCCTGTTCCGTGGCCGACTCGACACCCAGCGCCTGCCGTTCCTGGCCGACCATGTCGTCATGGGAGAAACGATCGTCCCGGGCGCCTCGCACATCGTCATGATGCTCGCCGCCTCGGGCGCCGCCCTGCGCGACATCGTGTTCGCCGCCCCGCTGAAATTGCCGGATGCAGGCTGCAACACCCAGATCCTGCAACGCGACGACCGGATCGCGCTGCACGCTGACACCGGGGGCAGTTGGATGCTGCACGCCAGCGCCACCGTCGTGCCGACACCCGAACAACCGCCCTCCCTCGACCGCCGCACCATCGCCGCACGCTGCACCGAGGACCCCGACGGTCCCGCCGCCCTGCACGCCATGCTGGAAACCCGCGGCATCACCCTTGGTCCCAGCTTCCGCGGCATAAGCCGCCTGTTCCGCGGCACCAACGAGGCGCTGGTCGAGGTCGCCCTGCCCGACGACGTGGCACCCGTCCCTCCGCTGCATCCGGCGCAACTCGACGCCTGTTTCCAGGCGCTGGGGGCGACCTTCGCGGGCGGCGGCGCCGGTGGCGCGTTCCTGCCGCTCGCGGTCGACCAGGCGGTGCTGCACCGCCCATTCGCCGGCCCACTTTGGGCGCATGTCCAGGCCCGTGACTCCGGCGGCGGCAGCACCGATGTCGCGACCGGCGACGTCACGCTGTTCGACCATGCCGGCGCACCGATCGCCGCGATCACCGGCCTGACCATCAAGCGCGTCGGCGCGGCGGCGCCCGATCCGTCCGAACGTTGGACGTACCAGGTCGCCTGGACGGCGCACGACCAGCCGACCATGCTGCCGCCGCCGGATGCACTTGCCGCTTTGGCGATCGCGGCCCGCGATGCGACGGCGCCGCAGGAGGCCCCGGGCCTCGCGGAAGGACTGGAACAACTCGCTGCAGCCTATGCCGCCCAGGCCCGCGTCACCGTGACGTCGGCGTCGGTGGCAACCGGCCAGCAGCGCTTGTTCGCCCACCTGCCCACCATGGCAACCGGCGTCACCGCCGCCCCCGAACCGCTCGCCGCATCGCTGATCGCGCGTCATGGCGAGCGCATGGAGATCGCGCTCGTCTGCCGCAGCGGCCGTGCGCTGCCGGCGGTACTGCGCGGCGAGGCCGACCCGCTCGCGGTGCTGTTCGGCGACGGCAATGGGGCCTCGGTCTACACCGACCCGCCGTTCGCCCGCATGCTGAACGCCATGGTGGTGGCGGCGTTGCGCGGTGCGATCGATGCCCTCCCGCCCGGGCGGACGCTGCGCGTGTTGGAGATCGGCGCCGGCACCGGGGCGGTGTTCGCCGCGCTGCAGGATGTGGTGCCGGCGGACCGTCTCGCCTTCACGTTCACCGACGTGTCGCCGGCTTTTCTCGATTCGGCGTCCGCCCGGTTCGGGACGGCGTTGGCCCGCTGCGTGCCGCTCGACATCGAGCGCGCGCCTGAGGCCCAGGGCTTCGTACCCGGTAGCTTTGATGTCGTGCTGGCCGCCAACGTCCTGCACGCCACGCGCGACCTGCGCGAGAGCCTGCGCCACGCGACCCGCCTGCTCGCCCCGAACGGCATGCTGGTGCTGCTGGAGGCCGTGCGCCGGAGCAACTGGTCCGACCTCGTCTTCGGCCTGACCCCCGGCTGGTGGCGCTTCGCCGATCCCGCGTTGCGTCCCGCGCATCCGCTGCTGCCACTCCCGCAATGGCAGGCATTGCTGGCGGAGCAGTTCGACGCGGTGGTGCCGGTCGCCTCCCCAGGCGCCGGCGAGCAGATGCTGGCGATCGCCAGTGCGCCGCGCCCCGAACGGGAGACGCTGGTGTGGGAGGCCCCGGAGGGGATGACGCCGCTGGACCTCGCCGATGCGGCGTTGCGCGTTGCGCAACACGTGCTCGCGCAACCGGACCCGCCGGCGCTTCGGCTGGTCACCCGCGGCGCGCAGCCTGCCGGCGGGCCGGTCGACGCGGACCAGACGGTGTTGCTGGGCCTCGGGCGGGTGATCGCAATCGAGCATCCGGAGCTGGATTGCCGGCTGGTGGACCTGCCGCCCGGCGCGCCGTTGGCGCTCGCCCAGGCGGTGCCCGCCGGTGCCCGCGAGGCGGCATGGCGTGGCGGTGCCTGGCAGACCCCGCGCCTGACGCGGACCGCTCTGCCGGCCGAACCGGCCTTCGCCACCAGCGGCACACACCTGATCACCGGCGGCCTCGGCGGGATCGGTCCGTTGCTGGCCGCCTGGCTGCTGGAGCAGGGCGCGGAGAAAGTCGTGCTGCTGGCCCGCACGCCGCGCCCGGACATCGCGTTACCACCGGGCGTAACGGTCGCGATCGGCGATGTCACAAGCGCCGAGGACGTTCGCCGCGTCGTCGGTCCGGACCTGCGCGGCGTGTTCCACCTCGCCGGCATGCTCAGCGACGCCGCGTTGCTGCGGTTGACGCGTGACGACCTGGCGCAGGTCTTCGCGGCCAAGGTCGATGGCGCGCGCAATCTCGACGCGGCAACTGCCGACCTCGCGCTGGACGCCTTCGTGCTGTTCGGCAGTTCCGCCGGCCTGATCGGCAACCCGGGACAGGGCGCGCATGCCGCGGCCAACGCGTATCTTGCCGGTCTGGCGCAGGCACGCCAGCGGCGCGGGCTGCGCGGCCTGTGCATCGACTGGGGCGCCTGGGGCGAAGCCGGCACGCTCACGCGTTCGGACGTGGGGGAGCGGCTCGTCGCAACCGGCGCCGCCCTCATGCCGCCATCCGACGCCCTGCGTGCGCTCGGGCGCGCCATCGTCTCGGGCCAGTCGCGGCTGATGGTCGCGGCCATCGAGTGGCCGCGCTTCCTGGCCGGCTACGGCGATGTGGTGCCGGACTTCTTCGCGGTCGTTGCGGCCCCCCGTCGCACCGCCGCCCCGACCGTGCGTGCGGCTGGGGCGGATCCGCGTGCCAGCCGGACCGCGCTGGCCGCTTTCGTGGCCGACGCCGCTGCGACAGTGCTGCGCGCCGCACCGGGAGAGGCGCCGCCGCCCGATGCGCCGCTCAACGAGGCGGGTCTCGACAGCCTCATGGCGCTGGAACTGCGCAAGGCGCTCGGCGTCGGGTTGGACCTGCAACTGCCTGCCACGCTGCTGTTCAACTTCCCGACCATCGATGCGCTGACGGACCATCTGGCGGTGCTGGTCGGGCTGACGGAGACAGCGCCCGAACCGCAGCCGGCGCCCGATCCGCTGCTTGCCATGGCGCGCGATACCATCGTGGAGACCGTGATGCAGATGACGGAGGCCGAAATGGCTGCGGTGATCGCCCGCGAGTTCGCGCTGACGGTGACCGGGCATGGCTGAAACCGTGGTGGCCCTGCCAGCGGCGCCGATCGCTGGCCAGAATGCTCCCTCTTCCTCAGGGGGAGAGGGCGAATGCTCGTCGGTGTCTCTGACACGAGCCACGCTCGGCCGCCTGCTGGGCGCGCTCGCGAGCCGACCGGGTCCGGTGCCGAAATACCGCTACCCGTCGGCCGGCACGCTGTATCCCGTGCAGACCTATCTGGTGCTGGGACGAACGCTCGGTGACCTGGCGGCAGGCAGCTACTACCATGACCCGGCGGCTCACGCGTTGGTGAAGCTGTCAGCCGAAGCGCCCTTGGCGCCGGACGGCACAACGCCCGATGCATTGCTCCTGCTCGTGGCCCAGCGCGCGGCCATCGCGCCGATCTACGGCGAGCAGGCCAATGCTTTCTGCCTGCTCGAAGCCGGTTATATGCATCAAGCCCTGTGCGACGCTGCTGCCGGCCTGCCCCTGCGCGATGCCGGCGACCCGGCCGCGCACCTGGCGCTGGCCTCGGCCTGCATGCTGGATGCCGATCATATGCCGCTGGCCTGCTGGGCGGTTGGGGAGAACGCGTAATGTCCGCCGCCGCAACCACCACCACCACGACCGTCCCGCGCGGCAAATTGCGCGAGGCACTTGACTACCTCCTGTGGTTCTACACGCCGTTCAAGGCCATGTCGGCCAGCGACATCTACGAACTGGTCTCGACCAACGCCTATAGCGGGCAGGGGCTTTATCTCAACCTGGGCTACTGGAAGACCGCGCGCACGATCGACGATGCCTGCGTCGCCATGGCGATGCTGGTGGCGGAGACCGCGGGCGTCGGTCCCGCGACCGAAGTCGTCGATGTGGGCTTCGGTTTTGCCGACCAGGACATGCTGTGGATGGATCGCCTCAGCCCCGCGCGGATCACCGGCCTCAACATCACGCCGACCCAGGTGCGCATCGCCCGCGAGCGGGTGGCGGCGCGCGGCCTGGCCGATCGGATCGTGCTGCTGGAGGCGTCGGCCACCGCCATGCCCCTGCCGGACGCAAGCTGCGACCGCGTGCTGGGCGTGGAGTGCGCGTTCCACTTCGACACCCGCGAGGCCTTTTTCCGCGAGGCGTTCCGGGTGCTGCGTCCCGGCGGGCGGATCGTGCTGGCCGACGTCATCCGCGCGCAGCCGGACCCGCGTCCATTTCGTCGCCGCGTGCAAGCGTTCAACTGGAAGTTCTTCATGCAAAAATACGCCGTGCCGGAAGCCAATTCCGACACGCGCCAGGACTACCAAAGCAAGCTCACCGCCGCCGGCTTCATCCGTGCGCGGGTCGATTCGATCAGCGCCGACGTCTATCCTGGGCTGCACCATTTCATGAAGACCGACCCTTCCATGCTGCGTCGCTTCCACTGGCTGGCGCGGTTGCCCTACCGGTTGACGCTGAAATTCGACTGGGAGTCGGTCTACAGCGCCTATGACTACGTGCTGGCGGTGGCGGAAAAGCCAGCGTAACGCTGGGTCAATCCGCCACTCCGGTGCCGGATGCCGGCGTCCTGAGCGGCGCGGCGGCTGCCGGCGTCGATCGCGCGGCGGTGGGGGCGATATCGCACAGCCACGCACCGAACCGGCGTGCCCAGCGTATCGCCGTCTCGTCGACATATCTCGTGTATGGCGTGGCCACCGCCATGATCGTTGCCATGTAAACCAGCAGGATCAGCAGCAGGCACAGATCGGTCTTCGGCAAGACCAGGTACAGAAACGAGGCCAGCGAGCAAAGCACAAGCAAATGCAGCAGGTACATACTGTAGGCGATGCTGCCGAGCCATTGGAGCAGGCGGTGGGACAGCAGGCCCTCGGCGAAACCGGCGACCACGGCACCGACCAGGCAAACCGATCCGATCGTGTCGTAGAAGGACACGTTGAAGAACGCCTCGGTCGGATCGGTGAACACCACCGGCAGCCAGGCGTATTCCGCGTGGTTCGGGATGTAGGTGCCGAAATATATCCCCAGCACGAACAGCACCGGCCGCAGGCCGCGCGGGAGCGTTACGAAGTTCAGCAGGCTGCCGGCAAACACCCCCATGATGAAGACGGAAGTCGCGCCGAACGCGAAGCAGATCACGAAGCTGACGCCCAGGATGGGAAAGATCCGATGGCGCGGCGGCATGCAGATATACAGCGCCAGCACGAGGATCGAACCGATGAACTCGTACTTGATCGTCCAGAGCGGGAAATTGAAGAACGACAACCCGGTCAGCAGGCCGTAATAGGTGATCTCCTTGGCCGCGCGCGGCACGGTCAGCTCGCTGCCCGGCAACTGCATGTTCAATGCGATGGATTTGGAGACAGCGGCCGCCTCGTGATTGAAGAACAGCCCGGATTTGTAGAGCAGCAACGACAGGATGATGGACAGCGCCATTGGAATGGTCAGCCGGATGTAGCGCCCCCACAGGCTGACATACAGCCGGTCGTTCCGTCCGCTGAAATACGGCATGGTCAGCACGTAGCCGGACAGCACGAACAGGCTCGTCACCGTGAAATGTCCCGATATGAACAGCGACAACACCGGAAGCTGCAGCAGCGGTACGATCCAGTGCGGCGACGCCTCGGCCGGGAACATCACGGCATCGAACGACGTCAGGCTGCTCGGTAGGAACGCCATGAGGAAATGCACCAGCACCACATGCGTCGCCAGGATGCCCCGCAACCCGTTGATGCCGCGATGGTAACGTCGGCCGCTTGCCAGGCCGGCCGGTACCCCGGCGCGAAGCGCGGTGTTTGCCATGTCCATCGTCCCCACTCCCCGGTGTGCGCCCTGGCTGTTGGCATGATGCCGGCGCGGACTACGATGCCATCTGGTTGTTCTGGCCTTGTTGAAGAGTTCATGCGCAATGCATTGCTGTAACACGCATCCATATGGATGGAACATTCTTTCCGAGGCGACCCGCGCGTGAGGCTGTGGGCGATCGCCGATCTGCATCTGGCGGCGGAACGCAACCGCGCGGGCCTGCTGGCGCTGGGACACTACCCCGAGGACTGGCTGATCGTCGCAGGCGATGTCTGCGAAAGCATCGACCTGTTCGCCGAGGCGCTCGGTTGGCTCACCCACCGGTTCGCCCGTGTGATCTGGGTCCCCGGCAACCACGAGCTGTGGTTGACCGACCGCGGCCAGGAGACCCGCAGCAGCGTGGCGAAATACGCTTCGCTGGTGGCGGCCGCGCGGCGCTGCGGCGTGCTGACCCCCGAGGACCCGTTCGTCGCCTGGCCGCCGACGGGGGACGTGATCGTGCCGCTGTGCACGCTGTACGACTACAGCTTTCGTCCCGACGATATCGCGTTGGCAGACGTGGTTGCCTGGGCTGCCGAACTGCGCAATGTCGCCGCCGACGAGCACCTGATCAGTGCCGCACCGTTCCAGGGCATGGTCGAATGGTGCGCGCAACGCTGCGACGAAACCGAGATGCGGCTCGCCCGCGAGCTGCCACCCGATGCGCGCACCATTCTGGTCGGACACTACCCGCTGCGCCAGGACCTGGTGCGTATCCCGCGCATCCCACGCTTCACGCCATGGTGCGGTACAACGCGCACCGAGGACTGGCATCGGCGCTACAACGCCGTGGTTGCCGTCAGCGGCCACTTGCATGTCCGCCGCACCGACTGGCGGGATGGCACGCGGTTCGAGGAAGTCTCCCTCGGCTACCCGAAGCAATGGGACCCGGCGAAAGGCGTGAGCGGCTACCTGCGGGAGATCATGCCGGCGGCCTGATACCGACCGGCGGACGCATCAATATGTTTCGTAATAGTTATGGTTTGGCCTAGCCACCCCTGGAGTACTTTCACGCAGACTGGAATCGGCCGCGGGGGGCGCCCGGTGGGCCATGACGGTTCTCCAGTCAGCCTGAAATTGCCCCATTGGCCGCCCGGCGTCACGTGGCGCTGATCATCACTTCGATCAGGTTCGGTGCGCCCGAGGCGATGCCGGCTTCGATCGCGGGGGCGATGTCCGCGGCCCGCTCGATCCGCCGCGCCTGCACGCCGAACGAGCGAGCCAGGCCGGGATAGTCGATCGCCGGCCGGTCGAGCTCCATCGCGATGAACCGGTTGCTGCGCGCCGAGGCATACCCGGCCTGGCCCTTCATGAAATTCTTCAGCACGTTGTATTCGCGGTTGTTCATGACGACGAACGTCACCGGCAGGTTCTCCCGCGCTGCGGTCCACAGCGACTGGGGCGAGTAGAGCGCGGCCCCGTCTCCCACCAGGCACACCACCGGCCCACGCCCAAGCCCCAGCGAGAATCCGACGGCCGCCGGCATGCCCCAGCCGAGGGCACCGCCGCGCAGGAACGCGTATTGCCGCGGCGAGGGGCTGTCCAGGAACCCGCGCACATGCAGCGAGGTCGCGATCGCCTCATCCACGATCGCGATGTCCGGCCCGATTGCGCGCATCGCCTCCTGCGCGGCGACCAGCGGCCTGGTCACCGGCGCATCCATCTGCGACGCCGCCAGGTCGGCCAGAAGCTGGCGGCGCCGTGCCTTTGTGGTTGCCGCTTTTTGTCGGAGCGCGGCGTAGGCCGGCGCCTTGGGTGCGGTCGCCGCCGCCAGCAGCGGCTGCAAGGCGCGCAGCGAATCCCGGATGTCCCCCACCACCGACAGCGGCGTCATGAAGGTGCGCCCCAGGTCGCGCACATCCGCCGACATCTGGAACACCGCGCAGCTCGGCGGCACCACCGGGCCCTCGGTGTAGAGGATGGTGATCAGCGACTTGCCCCCGAGCGCGAAGAGCGCGTCGTAGTTGGCGAGCTTGTCGGCGATCTCGGTCGCCTTGTTCGGCATGTTGCCGGACCACAGCGGGTGCGCGGTCGGGAACGGGATCCAGGATGGCCATGACGATCCATAGACCGGCGCACCCAGGGTCTCGGCCAGTGTCACGACCTCGGGCGCGGCGTCGCTGGCATGGACTTCGTCGCCGGCGATAATCAGCAGCCGCCCCGGCGTGATCGCGGCCAAATGCTGGGCCAACTCGTCGAGCGAGCCAGCGATCGGACGGCGATCGATGACGGAGGGTTCGGCGATGCCGATCGTGCTCATTTCCTCCATCACGTCCATCGGCAGCGACAGGAACACCGGCCCGGTGGGTGCGGCGTTGGCATCGTGGAAGGCGCGGCGGACCAGCACGGGAAGCTGGTCGGCATGCGCCACCTCCTGCGCCCATTTCACTGCCGGCCGGGCGATCTGCACCAGGTCGCCGAACAGCAGCGGGTCGGTGATGGTGTGGCGGCTGTCCTGCTGGCCGGCGGTCACCACCAGCGGGGTTTGCGACACCGACGCGTTCAGCAGGTTGCCCATGCCGTGCCCCAGCCCGCCGGCGGTGTGCAGGTTGAGGAAGCCGGGCCGGCGCGCGGTCTGGGCATAGCCGTCGGCCATCGCGACGACGCTCGCCTCCTGCAAGCCGAGGATGTAGCTGATCCACGGCGCCTCCAGCAGCGCGTCCATCAGCGGCAGTTCGGTGGTGCCGGGGTTGCCGAAGATGTACTCGACGCCCTCGCTGCGCAGGATCTCCAGCAGCACGGCGGCCCCACGGCGGGGGCGCGCGGCGTCGAGGGGCGTGATCGGGGTGTTCGGCATGGCGGCAGGCTCCGATGGCGGGCCATCGATGCCGATGCGGCTCAGGCGGCGAACAGCGGCTCGACGGCGGCCTTCTGCATATGCGCCTACCCGCAGTCCAGCACCAGCGCCGTCAGGCCCCGCACCAGGATGCTCTCCTGCCGCTGGTGCGACACAACCTTCAACGCCGGGAAGCGCCGCGCCAGCGCGCCGAACACCAGTTCCGCCTCCAATTGCGCCAGGCTGCTGCCGGCGCAGGTGTGGATGCCGACGCCGAACGCCAGATGCCGCGTTTCCTCCCGCCGCAAATCCAGCGCGTCGGCATCCAGGAACACCAGCGGATCCCGGTTGGCGGAGCCGAGGCCGAAGCCGATGGTCTGCCCGCGGCGGATGGCGACGCCCTCGAACGTGACATCCTCCAGCGCGTGGCGGAAGGCGATCTGCTGCGGGCTGTCATAGCGCAGCAATTCGGTCACCGCCGATTTCGCGCCCACCGCGCCGTCGCGCAGCATCGCCCACTGTCCGGGGTGCTGGGCCAGCGCACGCAGGCCGTTGCCGATCAGCAGCGAGGAGGCCTCGTGCCCGGCGAACAGGAACAGCACGCAGGATGCCAGAAGCTCATGGTTGCTGAGGAAACTGCCGCCGTCATGCGCCTCGATTAGCAGGCTGAGCAGGTTGCCTTGCGGTGCGCGGCGGTGGTCGGCGACCAGACGTTCGAAATACGCGATCAGCTCCCCCGCGCGGCGACTGCCGGCGATGATGCGCTCCGGCGTGCGCACCAGGTCGAGCGACAGCGTGATCTCGCGCACCCAGCCGCGCACCAAAGGGTGGTCCGCCTCCGGCACGCCCATCAGGTCGGCGACGATGTCGATCGACAGCGGCGAGGAGAAATCCGATACGATATCGAATGGTCCGCGGTCGGGGATGCGCGCCAGGGCGGCGGCGATCAGCGCCTCGATCCGCGGGCGCATGCCCAGCACGGCGCGGAGCGAAAACACCGGGGCGGCGATGCGGCGCAGGCGGGCATGGACTGGCGGGTCCTTGAACAGCATCCAGTCGCTCAGCATGGCGTAGAGCGGCTTGTGCGCCTCGGGGATCGGCGGGAAGGCGTCTGCCGGCATCACGCGCGCGATCTCGCGGCCGAAGCGGTTGTCCTTCAGGCCGGCGGCCACGTCGGCGTAGCGGCTGACGAACCAGAACCCGGCATAGCCGACTGCCGGCGTGGCGCCCCAGGCGACCGGGTGTTGGTCCCGCAGGCGCGCGTAGACCGGATACGGGTCCTCCATGAACGCCGGATCGAGCGGGCGGAACACCGTTTGCCGCGCCGACATGGCTCAGCCCGCCCGCGCGGCGGCGACCAGGTCGGCCAGCTCGCCCACGTCCTTCGCGGTATAGGCCGCGCGGCGCGGTAGTTTCACGGCGAACGATTTTTCCAGTGCGTCCAGGATCATCAGGTGCGCAAGCGAATCCCATTCCGGCGTGTTCTTCGCGCAGGTCGCGGCATCGATGTCGGCGCGTTCCAGGCCGAGGCTGTCGGCGACGATCTGGCAGACCGGGTCGAAGACGTCTTGCGGCATGCGTGGGGCTCCGGCCTCTGTTCGGATCAACGGCAGCAAATTCCAGCCGAGGTTGCCCGCGGCATAGCCGGCGACCGGGATGGCACGGGCAGCCGGATCGAAACGCAGGCTTTCGGTCCGTTCCAGCAGCACCTCGAAGGCGATGCGTGCCTCCATGCGGGCGAGCGGCGCGCCGGGACAGGTGTGCACGCCGTTGCCGAACCCCAAATGCCCGCGGGCGTCGCGCGTCAGGTCCAGCGTATCGGGCGCGCCCCATTGCGCGGGGTCGCGGTTGGCGGAACCGGGGAACAGCATCAGCAGCGTGTTGGGCGGCAGCGCGATCCCGGCCAGTTCGACCGCGCGGGTGGTGCGGCGGGCGATGCGCTGCAGCGGCGGGCGCATGCGGGCCAGTTCTTCGACGAACTTCGCAATCAGGCCGGGGTCGGCTTTCAACTGCTGCCAGAGGGAGGGTGTTTCGGCCAGGATATAGGCCCCGCTGGCGATCAGGTTGGCGGTGGTCTCATGCCCGCCGATCAGCAGCAGCGCGCACAGGTTGCGCAGTTCCGCTCTGGTCAGCACGCCGCGTGCCTCGTCGGCGACCAGGGTGCTGATGATGTTGTCCGCCGGGTGCGCGAGGTGGTGCTCGATCGCGTCGTCCAGGATCGCCATGAGTTTGGCCAGGCCGACCTGGGCCTCGGCCAGCAGCTCGGGGCTGCCCATGCCGGTGGCGGCGAAGCTCGCGAGCAGGGCGTCGCGGGCGTACCGGTTCATTCCGTCGCGCTGGTCGAGCGGCACGCCAATCATCTCGCAGATGACGGTGACGGAGAGCGGGTTGGCGTAGGCGTGCACGAAGTCGATGGCGGTGGTGGGGCAGAAACTACTCCCTCTCCCCTTGAGGGAGGGGGTGTAGGTTCTTTCTCGCCTCGTCCCCAAGCATCCAGCAGCGCATGCGCTATCTCGCTGATCCGCGGTGCCAGGTGCGCTACCGCGCGCGGCGTGAACGCCCGGTTTACCGTCTGGCGCAGCCGCGTGTGGTCGGGCGCGTCCTGCATCACGATCGACATCAGCGGCACGTGCATGCCTAGGTTCGAGGCAAACGTCGTATGATCCCGCAGGATCGCCTCGATCTCGGCGTGGCGCGACACCACCCACATCGGCACGCCGTCCAGCTTGAACAGCGGTGCGTTCTCCCGCAGCCAGGCATAGGCGGGATACGGATTGGCCTGGATCGCGGCATTGTTGAGGTCGAAGCCGCGCGCGGGATACGGGGCGCTCATTGCCCACGCCGCCGCCGGATCGTCCGCCAGAGCGCCGACGGTGTCGCCCTCGGGTCAACGGTCTCGCCCGTTTCCCGCAGATGATCGGCGAGCGCGTCGCGCACCAGTTCCACCATAATATCCGCCATGACCGGCAGGTTGGCCGGATTGAGCATCGCCATGTGGTCGCCCGGCATGCTCCGCACGTCCAGTTTGCCCTGGACCAGATCGCTCCAGCCCAGGCCTGGATCTTTCAAGGCGTCGCCGGTCTCGTAGTCGAAGAACTCGGGCGGGAAGCCGCCTTCCGTACGCAGCATCGCCATGTCGCCTGGGATCGGCCCGGGCCGGAATCCGCCGATCGCGCGGAAATTGGCTTTGAACACGCGTACCATCCGATCCAGCGGCAGTTCCAGGGCCCCGAGCAGGCCTTCTTCCTGCATGCGTCGGGCGGTCTGGTGGAATTTTTCTACCGGGGTCAGGCCGTCCATGGCCTCGAACGGCACGCGCGTCAGACGGCCGTACAGCGCGTACAGTCCGCGCGCCATGGCGGTGTATGCCAGATCGTCGGTCTGGAAGACGGTGAAGTCGGTATAGGTCCGCACCGTGTCGCCCAGCAGCAGCAGGGGCACCGCTTCGCCTGCCTCGCGCAGGATGCGGGCGACCTCGATCGCCACGCGCCCGCCGAAGGAATGGCCGCCGATCAGGAACGGCGGCTCCAGCCCCGCGATCCGCATCCGCTCGACGACGTACTCGGCCTGGCCCTGCACGGTGTCGATCGGCACCTCGCCTTCGGCCATGCCGGGAAGCTGTACCGATACGATGGCGATATCGCCCGCGGTCGCCTCGGCCAGTTCGCGCAGATAGAACGGCAGCGAGAACACGCCGGGCATCATCACCAGCCTGGGGCGGTCGTCGTCGGGCCTGGCATGGCCGTCGAACATCACCAGCGGGCTGCTGGCCGTCTGGATGCTGCCGATCTCGGCGGCGAACCCGGCGACCGTCGGGGTCTCGAAGATGCGCTGCAGCGGCACCACGCGGCCCAGTCGCTCGCCCAGCAGGCGCTGCAGCGAGACCAGGGTCAGCGAACTCGCCCCGAGCTCGAACAGCGAGCGGTGCGGATCGACGTGGTCGAGCTGCATCACCTCGGCGACCACTGCCCCCACCTCCTGCTCCAGCCGGCTGGAGACGGCAGCATCCTCGGTGGTGCGGCGGACCGCGGTGGGCACCAGGGCACGGCGATCGACTTTGCCGTTGGCCGACAGCGGGATGCGGTCGATCAGCGTGACGCTGCCTGGCACCATGTACACCGGCAGGCGGCCGCGCAGGTGGTCGCGCAGGGCCTCCTCCAGGTCGGCATCGGCGGCGGTCGTGGCATCGCCACGCGCCAGGATCACGTCGAAACCCATCAGGTCCTCGAGCGAACCCGGCACGACCAGCGGCGCCACGGCGGGGAAGCCGGCGTCCTCCAGCACCCGTGTCCACCCAGTGCGCGACAGCAGCGGATGGCGCGGGCGCAGGGCCAGGTCGGTGCGCGTGTCGAACCCCGATTGCAGGCCCATGCCCAGGTCGAACCACGGGAAGAACCGCGTCTGCTCCAGCGCCACCAGCACGCCGCCGGGCGCCAGGCAGTCCCGCAGATGTCGCAGGGAGGCGGCAACGTCGGCTGCCACATGCAACGCATTGGATGCCACGACCACGTCGTACCGCCCGCGATGCTGGGCTGGCGGCGGTAGGTCCAGGTCCATCGTCTCGAACGACAGCCAGGGCCGGTCGGTGAGGCGCGTCCGCGCCGCGCGCAGCAGATGCTGGTTGATATCGGTGAAGTGCCAGCTCAGCCGGTCGGTCGGCAGTGCACCCTCGATCGCGGCCAGCGTCGTGCCAAGCCCGCCGCCGACTTCCAGCACCGCGATAGGACGTTCCGCCGCCAGTGCCGACAGTACCGACCCGATCACCGCATTCGGCGTGGCGAACAGCCGCGCGTACACATCCGGCGTCTCGCCATCCAGGTAGATTGCCGACGAGTGTTCGGTTTCGGTCAGGATCTCCGGCAGAAGCGCGATGACGCGGTCGAGGAAATCCAGCGACGCGGTCCCGAAGCCGAACCGGTCCACGCCACTGATCGATCGGCTGGACACCGGTTCGGCGCCCATGCCGACGCGCGCGACCTCGGGCAGCATGCGCTCCAGCCAGAACCGGTAACGCGGTGCCACGCCGTGGTCGCGGATCAGGCTGCCGGCATCGGGCAACTCATAGCTGCCGGTCAGCCGGTGCAGCGCAGCCGAGGCGGCAGACGCGGCCTGGTCGGTGAACGTCGCCGCGGTGACGTCGAAATCGTCGCGGTCGATGGGCCGCGCATGCTGCGCCAGTGCCGCCTGACCGGCTTCCCGCAACCGCTCCCAGCCGGTGTCCGGTGGGGCGGCCTGACGCGGCACGACAAAGGCATGCAGCGTGCGGTCGCGCCCGTTGGCGGCAGCCGGTGCGGTGGCGACCGCCTGGGCCACGGCGGGATGGGTCGCCAGCGCGGCTTCCACCTCGCCCAGCTCGATGCGATGGCCTTGCACCTTCACCTGGAAATCCTCGCGCCCGAGGAATTCCACCGGCGTCGGGCCTGTGGCGCCACGATAGGGGCGGAACCGCCCGAGGTCGCCGGTGCGGTAGCGCCGTTCGCCTGTCGCCGGATCGACCCGGAACCGCTCCGCCGTCTGCACCGGATCGCGCCAGTAGCCGCGTGCCAGGCCGGCGCCGGAAATCTCGATCTCCCCGATCACCCAATCCGGGCAGGGCTCGCCGCGCGCATTCACCACATGCAGCCTCTGCCCCGCCAGCCCCGTCCCATACGGAATACTCGGCCAGTCCGGGTCGAGCGCGCCCACCTCATGCGCGTTGGACCAGATCGCGGCCTCGGTGGCGCCGCCCAGCGCGACGATGGCGGTGTCCGGGGCCTGCGCGCGCAGCCGCTCCACCAGCTCCACCGGCACCCAGTCGCCGCTCAGCATCACCAACCGCAACGCGTGGTCCGGCGGCAGGCGGTACTCGGCCTGCATCGCCATCAGCGCGGGCACGCTGTTCCACACCGTGACGCGGTGGCGGCTCAGCAGTTCCGCCCAGTGCGACGGATCGCGCGTGGCCTCGGCCGCCGGCAGCACCAGCGCGCTGCCGATGCTGAGCGGTCCGAAGATGTCGTAGACCGACAGGTCGAAGCTCAGCGAGGACAGGCCCAGCGTGCGATCCTCCGGCCCGATCGCCCAGCGCCGGTTGATCTCGCGCACGGTGGCCAGCGCCGCGCGATGTTCGATCATGACGCCCTTCGGCTGGCCGGCGGAGCCCGAGGTGTAGATCACGTAGGCCAGTCGCGACGGATCCTCGACCGGCGGCAGGACGGGCATGGGGCCGGCGGTCCGCGCCAGGGCGGCGTCCACAGCGGCGGGATCGTCGAGCACGAGCGCCTCGCCGCGCTCGATCAGCAGGCGGCGTCGGTCGGCCGGCAGCGCGGGATCGATCGGCAGATAGGCGGCGCCGGCCTTCAGCACCGCCAGCACGGCGACGATCTGCCGCCAGCCTTTGGGCAGCACGATCGCCACCAGCCGGTCGCGCGGCGCGCCGTCCAGTTGCGTCAGCAGGTCGGCCGCCAGATGGGTGGCGGCGGCATCGAGGGCCGCGTAGTCCAGCATCGCATCGGGCGCGATCACCGCCGGAAGGTGCGGGTGGGCGCGGGCACTGCGCTCGAACCCTGCGTGCAGCATCTCCGGCGCGGGCAGCGGGACAAGCTCAGCGCGGGACTGCGACGGCAGCGCGGCGGCGACCGGACGGTCCCAGGCGCTGCCATCGGCCAGGCCGGACAGCAGGCGGCCATAGGCGGCGACCATCGCATCGACCACGCCGGCGGGGAACAGGTCCTCGGCGACGTCCCAGTTGCAGAACAACTGGCCGTCTTCCTCGGAGATCTGCTGGTCGATCAGCACCTGAGGGGTGGAGGACACATTGTAGACCGTCTGCCCCAGCCGGTCCCAGCCGCCCGATCCGGCATCCTCGGTGCGGGCGCCGGGGCGGGTGAAGCCCAGCGCGCTGGTGAACACGACGGCGATGGTGGGGGCGGGTTCGGCCGTCTGGCGGGCGATTTCGCGCAGCACCTCGATGCCGCTGATCGCGGCGTGCTCCAGGTCGGCGGCCAACTGGTCCGCCAATGCGCGGGCGCGATCGGCAAAGGCGGGCCGCGAGGCATCGACCTCCAGCAGGATGGTGGAGGTGTAGTCGCCCAGCACCATCGGCATATCGGGATGCAGGTCGGGCCGGTTGAACGAGGTGACGGTCAGGCAGAACCGGCTGGTGCGGCTCCACGCCGCCAACGTGTCGGCATAGGCCGCGGCGAGCAGCATCGGCAGCGTCAGCCCGCGCGCCTGGGCCTGGCGGCGCAGGGATGCGGCCGAGGCCGGATCGACCACGACGCCGCGGCGGCGGAAGCGACGGGTGGCGCGGGCCGAACCTTCGAGCAACGGCAGCTCCGGTCCTGGCGGAAGCGAGCGGGCACGGGCTTTCCAGTAGGCCTCGCTGCGGCGCCAGGCCGCGCCGTCGCGGGCGGCGATCTGCGCCAGCACCACGTCGCGGAAACTGACGCCGATCGGCGGCAGGATGGTGGCGGGGTTGTCGTAAAGCAGCCCCCATTCGCGGCGCAGCGCATGGATGGAGGCGGCATCCAGCGCGATCAGGTCGAAGCCCATATGCAGGCGGGCGCGACCCTCGAACAGCGTGACGCGGATGTCGAACAGCGGCCAGGTGTTGGGGGCCACAACGCGCTGGGGCAGGCTGCGGCGCAGGCGCTCCAGCGCGGGCGTCGGATCCTGCCCGCGCAGGTCCAGCGTCTGGAAGACATAGGGCGCGACCGAGGGCAGGATTTGCTGCGTGCCGTCCGGGCGGATCACCACGCGAAGCATGTCATGGCGCGCGATCAGCGTGTTCCAGGCGGCCTGGGCGCGGGCGATGTCGACCTGGTCGGTGTCGAACTCGGTGTAGAGGTAGCAGCCGATCGAACCCAGCGCGAGGTCGTTGCGACGGCCGAGGTAGTAGGCCATCTGCATGTCGGTCAGCGGGAACGGTGTATGGCGGTTCGCGCGGTCGGGCGCGATGCGGCCAGCCGGGAGCGGTTCCGCGACGGGTGCCTCGGTGCGGCCGACCAGGGAGCCGATGGTCGCGCCCTCGATCAGTTCGCGCACCGACACGGCCAGCCCGAGCTCGCGTTCCGCACGGTTGCGGATTTCGACTGCGACCAGCGAGTCCAGGCCGAGGTCGTGCAGCGGCACATCCGGATCGACCGGACCGGTCAGACCGAGGCAGGTGGCGACGATGGCACTCAGCAGGGCAATGCGGTCGGGAGCGGCCGGTGCGGCTGGCAGCGCCACGTCGTGGCCGATCAGCGAGCGGCCAATGAGCGAGCTTATCGTGGCGCCCTCGATCAGCTCGCGCACCGACACGGTCAGCCCGAGTTCGCGTTCGGCGCGGTTGCGGATCTCCACGGCCACCAGCGAGTCCAGGCCGAGGTCGTGCAGCGGGGTGTCCGCATCGACCGGCCCGTTGAGCCCGAGGCAGGCGGACACGATGCGGGTCAATGCGGCGCGACGGTCCGGTGCCGGGGCGGCCTGCCGCGGCGCGATCGATGTCGGCGGCGGGGCGGCGGCAACATCGCGGAACAGCCCCGGCACCGCGTCGCCGAAATGCGCGGTGAAGCGTGGCCAGTCGACCCCCGGCAGCGCGACCAACTGGCTCTGCGCGGCGTTCAGCACGCGGGCGAACAGCGCGATCCCCTGTGCCGGCGCGATGCTGCCCAGCCCAAGCTGGTCGGCGCGGGCATCGAAACCGAGCGCAGCGGCGGAGCCGATGCCGCTCCAGACGCCCCAATCGAGGCTGAGCGCCGGCAGCCCATCCGCGCGCCTGCGTGCGGCCAGGCCGTCGAGGAAGGCGGAACAGAACGCATGGTTCACCTGCCGCGCGGAGCCGAGGATGCCGGCTGCCGAGGCGCACAGAATGAAATGCCGCACCGGATGGGCGCGCGTGGCGGCATCAAGCGCCAGCGCGCCGCCGATCTTGGCGTGGGCCACCGCGCGCAGGCTGGCCTCGTCATGCTCCGCAAGGGCCGCGTCGGCGAGCACCCCGGCGGCATGCACGACCCCCTGCACGTCGTGGTCGGCCAGCAACCGGGCGACCAGCGCGGCATCGGCCGCGTCGCCGGCATAGGAATGGATCGGGATGGGTGAGGCGTGGGCGATGTTCTTCTCGCCTTGAGGGAGGGGGAGAGTGCTGCGACTCAACAGCACGATCGCCTGCGCCCCATGCGTGGCCAGCCAGCCGGCGATCGCCTGCGCCACGCCGCCCGAGGCACCGGTGACGAGCCAGGTGCCCTCGACCGCATCCGCCGGGGCGGCAGCCGAAGCAGGCGCGAGGCGCGGCACCTGGCGCTGGCCGGCGGCGTCCCAGCGGATCTCGGCCTCGCGCGCGTCGGCCATGATTTCGTCCGTCAGCGCGTCGGGGCTGGGCGGGGACAGCAGCAGGCGAGGGCGGAGCGTCGGTGCCTCGATCGCCACGGTGCGCAGGAAACCACCGAGGCCGGCATGGCCCAGGCTGTCGTCGCCGACCAGCACCAGGCGCTGCGGGGGCGGGCTGCGCGACGCATCGACGGCCATGCGGGTCAGGTTGGCGAGCAGCGCGACCTGCGCGTCCTCGGTTGGGTCGGTGGGCGGCACGACATGGACCAGCGTGGCGGCCGGAACCGCGGCGGGCGTGGGCGGACGGCGGGCGACGATCACCTCGCTGGTGATATCCGGGGCCTGGAAGCCGGCCGCGGTCAGCACCTGCCGCCAGGTCACACGGGCGAGCAGCGGGTGGTCGGGGCGCAGCGCAATGTCGGTGAAGCGCCACCAGCCCTCGGTCAGGCCGAACACGATGTCGACCCAGCGGCGCGGTTCGGTGCTCTCCACCAGCAGCAGCACGCCGCCGGGGGCGAGCAAATTGTGCAGATGCGCCAGGCTGTCTGCGATGTCGGCGGTGGCGTGCAGGACATTCGCCGCCAGGATCAGGTCGAAGCTGGCACCGATAAAGCCCTGGTCCTGCGGGTCGCGTTCCACGTCGAGCAGGCGGGTCTCCAGCGCCTCGCCGGCGAATTTGTGGCGGGCGGCGCTGAGGAAGCCGGTCGAGAGGTCGGTGAACACGTAGTGCCGGCGGGCACGCGGCAGGGCGGCCAGTAGCGCGCCGGTGGCGCCCCCGGTGCCGGCACCGGCTTCCAGCACGCGCAGCACGCGCCCGGCGGGCAGGCTGGCGGCAAGCTGCGAGGCCGCCTCGGACAGCAATCCGTTGACGGTGCGGGCATAGGGCGAGGTCTCGTAGAACGCGCCGGCGCCGTCACCCTCGGCCGGGAACAGCAATGCGAGCGGGTCCTGCCTGTCGGTCAGCACGTCGGCCAGGGCCGTGCCGCAGCGGCGGAGCACGGCGATCTCGCCCGCCATGGCGGGGGCTTCGGCGAGCAGGGCGGCGACCAGCGCGTCCGGGTCGGCATCGGGGGGCGTGGCTTTCATGCGGAAGCGGCGGCCGGTGGCGGTCAGCATGCCGTCGGCCGCCAGCATCGCGAACATGCGGCGCAGCAGGCGGTGGTGGCGTTCGGCGACACCCAGCGCCTCGGCGGTGGCGCCGAAGGTGAAGTCCGCACCCGCTTCCAGCGTCAGGCCGAGGCGGCGGAGCGCGCGCACGACATAGGCGGTGGCGGCATCCTCCAGCCCCTGTGCAGTGGCGGCGTAGGCGGCGGTGCCGTGACGGACGGCAAGTTCGGCGCTGGCGCGGTCGAGTGCGGCGGCGAGGTCGACGGGCGATGGCAGGAAGTTCGGCGGCGGCAGGTTTTCCACCAGCGGCTGGGCGCGCCAGTCGATGCGGTAGAAGCCGGAGGCCGCGGTCTGGCCGGTCGCCGGGCGGAACAGCAGGTTGCCGACCTCCAGTGCCAGGCCGGCAGCGTCCGTCACGGCGATGTCGGCGAGGATGCCGGCGGCCTCGCGGCGGACGAAGGCATGGACGGTGGCGTCGGCAGCGGGCGCGTGGTGCAACGCGACGCGGCCGATCGAGGCGGGCACAAAGCCTTCCTCACCGGCGTCGGGCAGGGCGGCGCCGACCAATTGCAGGGCGGCATCGAGGCGGGCGGGGTGAATGGCGAACCGGGCCTCGGTCGGGGCGCCGCGCAGTGTGGAGCTGGCGTGGCCGTCGTCGCGCAGGACCGCGTCGAGCAGCCGGAAGGCCGGTCCATGCGCGACACCGCGGCGGGCCATGGCGCCGTACAGCGCGGCGCTGTCGACCGGCGTCGATGGGAATGCGGTCGCGGGCGTTGGGCCGGGGGCGGGGCACGGGATGGTGCGGCCGGTCGCGTGCAGGACCGGATCGGCGCCATCCGGAGCGCAGCTCGCGATGCGGAACGTGCCGTCCGCTGCGGCGATGGTGTGGACGAGGCGCGGGGCGTCCTCGGTCAGTGTCAGTGGGGCCGGGATCCGGAGGTCGACGAGCGCGCGGCCGGGGTGGGCGGCGAGCGCCATCTCCACGAAGCAGGCGGCGGGGACGACGGGGATGCCGCCCACCACGTGTTCGGCGAGGAAACCGAGGGCCGGGTGCTGTGCGGTGATCGCGGCTTCCCAGCGGGTTTCCACGGCGAACGGCAGCGAAAGGCGGCGCCCGAGCAGGGGAGGGAGGCCGGGGTCTGCGTCCGAAGGGGGAAGCGGGGCGGTGTCGGCAGGTGCGTCGATCCAGCAGCGGTCGCGCTGGAAGACGGCGGTGGGAAGGGCAACCTTGCGGCCGGAGGTGGGCGGCAGGGTCGGGGGCGGCGCGTTGGACGGGATGGCGGTGGTGAGCGCGTCCGGGCTGTCGACCAGCACCCACCAGGGGAAGCGTGCGCGGCCGATCGCCGCGGTGTGGCAGATATCGGCAAAATCGTCCGCCGTGGCGAGGAGGAAGTCGCGGTAGCGGGCGATGAGGGCAAGCAGGGCGGGTTCCGTGCGGGCGGAGAGGAAGAGGCGGGGAGGGACCGCAGTCTCGCCACCGCCCCTGCGCCCACCGTC
>JARLIJ010000263.1 GCA_031291795.1 Acetobacteraceae bacterium
CTGGCGACCTCGCCCAATCTGTACGGCCCGGTCTGCGCCAACCTCGGAACGGCGGGGCTGGTGACGCAGGATAGCCGCGTGGTGCTGGAGAAACCGATCGGCCATGATCTGGCCTCGGCCCAGGCGATCATCAGCGACGTGGGCAAGGTCTTCACGGAATCGCAGACCTTCCGCATCGACCACTACCTCGGCAAGGAGACGGTGCAGAACCTGATGGCGCTGCGCTTCGCCAACACGATCTTCGAGCGGCTGTGGACCACCGACGTGATCGACCACGTGCAGATCACAGTGGCTGAGTCGGTCGGGCTGGAAGGGCGCGCAGGCTATTACGACAGCGCCGGCCAACTGCGCGACATGATCCAGAACCACATGCTGCAGCTGCTGTGCCTGATCGCGATGGAGCCGCCGGTGTCGCTGGATGCCGACCGGGTGCGCGACGAGAAGCTGAAGGTGCTGCGGGCCTTGCGCCCGATCGCACCGCATGAGGTCGCGGCCCTGACGGTGCGCGGCCAGTACGCGCAGGGCGCGATCGACGGCAAGCCGGTGCCCGGCTACCTGGCGGACCTGGGCAACGAGGAACCCAGCTCGACCGAAACATTCGTGGCGCTGAAGGCCGAGGTGAAGACGTGGCGCTGGGCCAACGTGCCGTTCTACCTGCGCACCGGCAAGCGCCTGCCGACCAAGGTGTCGGAAATCGTGATCCAGTTCCGTGCAGCCCCGTTCTCGATCTTTCCGGCGGATGCGGCGGATTGGCAGCCCAACCGCCTGATCATCCGGCTGCAGCCCGAGGAAGGCATGCGGCTGGAGATGATGACCAAGGACCCCGGCCCCGGCGGGTTGCGGCTGTCGCCGACCGGACTGGATATCCGGTTCGAAAAGACCTTCGGCATGCGCTTCCCCGATGCCTATGAACGGCTGCTGATGGATGCGGTGCGCGGCAACCCGACGCTGTTCATGCGCCATGACGAGGTTGAGGCGGCGTGGACCTGGGTCGAGCCGATCCTGCAGGCCTGGGCCGCGCGCCCCGACCATCCCCGCCCCTACCCGGCCGGAAGCTGGGGCCCGACCGCGGCGATCGCGCTGATCGAGCGCGATGGGCGGACCTGGCACGAACAGCTGGAATAGGCTGCCGTTGCGCAACCGGAGGCATTCCGCGCCGCCATCGAAGATGGTTTCACCCGCATCGGCCTGACCGAAATCGTTGCACTCACGGCGCTCGACAATGCCCCGTCGCAGCGGGTGATGGAGCGGCTGGGCATGACCCGGACAATCGAGTTCGATCACCCGACGATTGCCGCAACCAGCCCGCTGCGCCGGCATGTTCTCTTCCGGTTGCGGGCAGCCGACGCGGAAGCGCGAAAAGACCAATAGCCCAGCCCGCCTTTGCACCGTATCGTCGTGCGAGAGGTGCGACATGCCAACAGTCCAGACCGTCATCACCGGGGCGCTCGTGCTGGCGGAGGGCACGCGCCAGGCGCTGCCGGCCGACCTTCTGCTGCAGGACGACCACATCGCCGCGATCGCCCCCGCCGGCCAGGTTACGTCCGAAACCGTGCAGCGGATCGATGCCGCCGACCGCCTGATCATTCCGGGGCTGGTCAATGCGCACACCCACGGCCATGGCGGCCTGGCCAAGGGCGCCGGCGATCGCTGGTCGCTGGAACTGCTGCTGAACGCGGGCGGCTGGCTGAATGGCCGCCGCAATGACGACGACCGCTACCTCTCGACGCTGCTCACCGGCGTGGAGATGCTGCGCAAGGGCTGCACCGCCTGCTACGACCTCGCCGCGATGCTGCCGGTGCCGACACAGGACGGCCTGCACAGCATCGCCCAGGCCTACACGGACCTCGGCATGCGCGCGGTGATCGCACCGATGATCGCAGACCGCAGCTTCTACGAAGCCATCCCCGGCCTGCTCGACGCGTTCCCGCCGGACCTGCGCGCGACCGCCGAGGCACTGCGCACCGCACCGGCCGACGTGACGCTCGCGGCGATGCGCACCGCCGCCGCATCCTGGCACTACCCGGCCGACCGCATCCGCCTCGGCATGGCACCCACCATCCCGCTGCATTGTTCGGACGAATTCCTGTGCGGCTGCCGCGACCTGGCGGTGGAATACGAGATGCCGCTGCAGACCCACCTGGCGGAATCGCCGGTACAGCGCGCCGCAGCGCTGCAACGCTACGGCACCACGCTGACCCGGCACCTGGACAAACTCGGTATCCTCGGCCCCCGGTTCAGCGCGGCGCACGCGATCTGGATCGATACGGATGAAATCGACCTGCTCGCCTCCCACGGCGGGGCCATCGCGCACAACCCCGGATCGAACCTGCGGCTTGGCAACGGCATCGCCGACATGCGCCCGGTGCTGGCGCGCGGCGTGCCGGTCGGCGTCGGCACCGACGGATCCGCCTCCGCCGACAACCAGAACATGTTCGAGGCGATGCGCCTCGCGGCGTTCGTTTCGCGGGTGTTCGACCGCCCGCCCGAGGCCTGGATCGGCGCCATCGAGGCCCTCAACCTCGCCACCCAGGGCAGCGCCGCGGTGCTCGGCATGGCCGACTCGATCGGGCGGATCGCGCCCGGCTACAAGGCCGACCTGGTGTTCCTGGACCTCTCGCACGTCAACCTGGTGCCGCTGAACGATGCCGCCCAGCAACTGGTGAACACGGAAGACGGCACCGCGGTGCGCGACGTCATGATCGGGGGGAAGTTCGTGCTGCGCGACGGCACGCTGACCGGCATCGACTGGCCCCGCATCGTCGCACGCGCCCGCGCTGCGGCCGAACGGTTGCAGGATGCGAACGCGGCAACGCGCGCCACGGCGGAACGGCTGGCGCCGGTGATCAGCCATTTCTGTGTCGGCCTCGGCCACTGTGCACACGACCTGCCGCGCAAGCTGCGGGCGGATGCCGGCTGATGGATTTGCAAGGCCGCGTCGGCATCGATGATAGATGCGGCATTATCGAGGGCGTCTGAACAACCTGACGACATCGGGGCGCCATCCGGACATGTCGCCGATTGGCCCAGCCTTACGCTCCTTGCAAAATATGCGGCGTTGCACAAGGCTCGCGCGATCGACTTACACCAACCGCCGCTGAGACCGACTCATAGGTTGCGGCGGCAGCAACGCCTCCCTCTCCCCTTGAGGGAGAGGGGCGGGGTGAGGGGGCGAGCCGCACCGCCGGTGGTGGTACGACCCCTCACCCCAGCCCTC
>JARLIJ010000264.1 GCA_031291795.1 Acetobacteraceae bacterium
GTTGACCAGCCAGCACCCGGCCGACGCCACCAGCAGCCCCGCAACGGCAAGCGGACTCAGCCGCTCGCCCAGCAGCAGCCAGGCCAGCAGCGCGGCGGTCCCCGGCACCAGGTAGAAGTTCGCACTGGTCCGCGCGGCGGTCCCCCGGACCAGCATGGCGAAGTACAGCCCCATGCCACCGAGCGAGACCATGATTGTGTTCCAGGCCGTGGCGAGGACGGCGGTGCCCGTCCAGTCGGCATGCGGCGTCTCCAGCAGCCAGGTGGCAAGCGTCGCGGTCGCTGCTGCCGAAACGAACTGGGCTGTCGCGCCGGGGAGCAGCGGCACGCTCCGGCAGTGCCGCCCGAAATGCAGCGTGCCGGCGACCAGGAAGACCACGCCGGCAAACGCCAGCAGCAGCCCCTGGAACCGCGCGGGACTTTGCAGCGCTGCCTGGCCCACCACCAGCCCCACGCCGGCAAGGCCCAGCAGCAATCCGCTCCATTGCCGGGGCTGCAACGATTCCTGCAGCAGCGCCACGCCCAGGATCGCGGTCAGCAGCGGAGCGAGCGACTGCACCAGCGCGATCTGGGCGGACGGCGCGACCAGCAGCCCGACATGCGGCGGCATCAATCCGCCGGCATTCATCAGCGCCCCGGCAATCGCGCAATGCAGCCATTTCCGTCCCCCAAGCGGGCGCCAGGAGCGCCGCAGGACGAGCATCGCGACGACCAGCACCGCCGCGCAGGCCGCCAGCCGCACGGTGACGAACAGCAACGGCGTGACATGCCGCAGGCCGGCCTTCGCCGCGATGAACGACGAGCTCCAGAGCAGCACGAACAGGAACGGGGATACGCGGTCGAGCATCATCGGCCTCCGCCCATCTGCGGACGGACCCGTGTTGGCCTTTTACGCCGCCTTCCGCACCCGGGGCCACCGCGCCGCCACCTGCGGCAGCACCTCCTCCACCAGACGCTGGGTCTGTGCCAGCATGTCCGCGTCGCCCTGCGCTGCCGGCCGCAGGATGAACTTCGATGCCCCCGCATCCACGTATTCCGCCAACCGAGACAGCACTGTCGCGGCGTCCCCCACCGCGAACGCCTCGCGCGCATCGCGGCCTGTGCGAGCCTGATAGGATGCGGCAACCTTCGCCATGCCGGCATCGTCCCACGACCCGAAACGGAACGCGAAGGCCGCGCCGTAATGATCCTCGTCGATCGCGCGGCCCGCCTCGGCCACCGCCGCCTTGATCGCCGCGATCACGGACCCCACCGTCGCCGGCGTCTCCGGCCCGGCCTGCCAACCGGTGCCATACCGGGCGGTGCGGCGCACTGCGGCATCGGACGATCCGCCGATCCACATCGGCAGATCCGGCTGCACTGGCACCGGCGCAATGGAACAGCCGGTCAGCGTGAAATGCCGCCCCGCATAGTCCAGCGTCTCGCCGGCCCACAGCCGCGCGATGATCTCCAGCGCCTCATCTGTCCGGCGGCCGCGCGTCGAGGCATCCAGGTGCATCGCCGTCCATTCCGGTCCGCGCGGGCTGCCGATGCCGAAGCCGGGCAGCAGCCGCCCCTCCGACAGCACGTCGATCGTGGCGCATTGTTTCGCCAGCAGCACCGGATCGCGCATCGCCACCGATACCACGTTCACGCCGAATTTTATCCGTTGCGTCCGCCCGGCGATTGCCGCGAGCGCTGTCATGCACTCCAGGATCGGCTGGCGGCTGACCAGCCGGTCGGTCTGCCAGATGCTGTCGATCCCGCCCGTTTCGCACAGATCGACCCAGCGCCAGAAGCCGGCTGTCGTGTCGAACGGGAACTCCATCAACCCGACGCCGACTGCAATGTTGCGTGCCATGTCTGCCTCCCCTGGATCGTCCGATGCGATCGTCCCTCGCCCGGCGCTGCCCTGCAATACGGATGCGTCTCTGGTGACACCCACCGCCGCGTGGTGTCCTGTTCGGCGAACAAGGGGAACGTCCAAAATTGGAGTCCATCGAAGCGCGCGCCGCCTCGCCGCTGCGCCGATTGTTGCTGTCGGGTCGGAGCGATTTCTGGCGCCTGTGGTCTGTCGGCCTGGTGGTGTTCATCGTCCGCTGGCTGGAAACCGTGGCCGTCGGCGTGTTCGTCTACCAGCGCACCGGTTCTGCCTTCCTCGTTGCACTGATGACCCTGTTGCGCCTGCTGCCGATGGGGCTGTTCGGCGTGTTCCTCGGCGCCTGGGCGGAGCGGATCGAGCGCCGTACTACCCTGATCGGCGTCGTGCTGATAATGGGGACGACGTCGCTGGCGCTCGCCATCCTGGCCCTCACCGGGCGGCTCGAGGTCTGGCACCTGGCCGTCGCGAGCTTCGTCAACGGCCTCGGCTGGGCCACCGACAATCCCGTGCGCCGTGTCATGATCGGGGAGGTCGTGGGACCCGACCAGATGAGCACCGCGATGTCGATCGATGTCGGCGCCAACAACGCCTCCCGCATGGTCGGCCCGACGGTGGGCGGGCTGCTGCTGGCAGGCATCGGCATCGGCGGCGCCTTCGCGCTGAGCGTGGCGCTGTACGGCTTCGCCCTGATGACAGCCCTGCGCGTGCGCTACCGCAATGCCGCCCCGTCCGGCAGCCGTCCCGTGCTGGCCCGCATCCTGGAGGGCCTGGCACTGGTGCGCAGCGACCGCCGCCTGGCCGGCACGCTGGTGGTGACGGTGATTTACAACGTGTTCGGCTGGCCGTTCACCAGCATGATCCCGGTGATCGGGCAGGACCGCCTCGGCCTGGGGCCGCCGGGGATCGGCGCACTCGCGAGCCTGGACGGCGTCGGCGCGTTCTGCGGCGCGATCCTGCTGGCGGTGTGGATGCGTCCCGCCTGGTACGGCCGCATCTACCTGGGCGGCATCACGCTCTACATGGCGATGCTGACGGTGTTCGCGCTGGT
The DNA here is from genome assembly GCA_031291795.1 of Acetobacteraceae bacterium. Taxonomy (GTDB): domain Bacteria; phylum Pseudomonadota; class Alphaproteobacteria; order Acetobacterales; family Acetobacteraceae; genus Rhodopila. The sequence goes on from JARLIJ010000264.1 coordinate 2,909, forward strand.
GCCGATCCCCGCGGTGGCAAGTGTCGCGTTGCTGATCACCGGCCTGGGCGGGGCGGGGTTCAGCATCATGCAGGCGACCTTGGTCTACCTGTCGGCACCCCCCGAACTGCGCAGCCGCATCCTGGGCGTGCTCTCCATGTGCATCGGCATCGGCCCGCTGGGGTTCATCGCGCTGGGTTTGCTGGCGGACGCGATCGGCGCGCACTGGGCGACCGCCGCGACGGGCATCGCCGGGCTGCTGGCATTGGCGGTCACGCGGCCGCTGTGGCGCGGCATCTGACAGTTCGGCGCGCGCCGTAGCGGGCGGGGCGGACAACGCCCGCCACGATCGCCATAATGCGGCGGGATCCACCCGGGGGACGACGCATGTTTGCCGTGATCTTCGAGGTTCAGCCGAAGGCGGACCGCTGGGACGAGTACCTCGGCCTGGCGCGGCTGCTGAAGCCGGAGATCGAGCAGATCGATGGTTTCATCGACAACGAACGCTTCGCCAGCCGGCGCACCAAGGGACGGCTGCTGTCGCTGTCCACCTGGCGCGACGAGAAGGCGGTGATCCGCTGGCGCACGCAGGCGGTGCATCACGGGGTGCAGGAGAAAGGCCGGTTCGCGGTGTTCGAGGACTATCACCTTCGGGTCGGCGAGGTGTCGGCCGACACCCACGCGCAGGTGTTGGCGGCCCACCGTTTCGACGCGACCGAAGTGGGCGCAGCGAAGGTCGTCACCATCACCGAACTGCCGCCGCGTGCTGCGGACATTGTCGTGCCGGAGAGCGTTGTCGACCAGGAGGTGTTCGAGAGCATCTACAACCCCGGCAAGCGGCTGGTGCTGGCGTCCTGGCAGGATGCGGCGGCGGCAGGCCGGTGGACTCCCTCGGTCACGGATGGCGTGCGCCACCGGCAGGTGCGCGTCATCCGCGACTATGGGATGTTCGACCGCCGGGAAGCTCCGCAATACTACCCGGTGGTGCCACGCGACGCCGGCTGAGCCGGCGGCGAGACGGCATCGCAAGGTCGTATCGCGAGAAACCAGCGACCGCCGCTACTTCTCGAACCCAGGCCGCGGCACGGTGCTCATCACCATGCGGCCGAAGCCGCCGTCGGTGCAGATGTCCTCGCCGTTGACGTAGCCGGCGCGCGCGCTGGCCAGGAACACCACCACGTCGGCGATGTCCTTGGGCACCGCCACCCGGCCGACCGGCACGATCGCCGCGCGCTTCTCCGCCACGCCGGGGGCCTGGTAGAACGCCTCGCTCATCGGCGTGCGCACCAGGCCGGGGCTGACAACGTTGCTGCGCACGCCTGACGGCCCCCATTCCACCGCCAGCAACTGCGACAGCATCACCACGCCGGCCTTGCTGACGCTGTAGGCGCCGCTGGCCGCCTGTGGATGCCGCCCGGCAATGGAGGCGATGTGCACGATCGCGCCGCTCTTGCGCTCCAGCATCGCCGCACCGAACGCTTGCGCGCACAGGAAATAGCCGGTCAGGTTGATCGTCAGCAGCCGGTTCCACGCTTCCAGCGACAAGGTGGCGAGCGGCCCCGGCTGCAGCACGCCGGCATTGTTCACCAGCACGTCGCA
>JARLIJ010000265.1 GCA_031291795.1 Acetobacteraceae bacterium
AGCGCCATGACACGTGGTGCGCGTTCATGGTGTCGCCGATCGTCGGCACGCTGGACGGCGGGATGGTGAAGGTCGAGGTGTTCACCGTGCCGTCACCCAGATAGCCCGGGTTGTAGTTGTTCAGCAGGTAGTACGCGCCGGGCGCGCACTTGGCGGCCGGATGGGACGGCAGCGAGGCGAGGTATTTCAGCACCGGCCCGACGCCCGGCTGCGACGCGTCGGAGCAGTTGCTGTAGGAACCGCCCGAATAGCCGTCCTGCACCCACCAGTTGTTGGTGCCGGGCTGCGGATTCGGGTTCTCGATTTCATTGGCCGGCGGGGTCGCGATGTGGCCCTGGCCGTCGCTGTAGTACATCCCGAGGCCGGTGCCGATCGCGATGTGGTTGGCGCCGGTGCCGCCCTCGACCGACTGGTGGAAGTTATCGCTGATCGTGTAGTCGTCAGCCAAGCTCTTGAACACTGGCGCGTCGCCCTGCGCCATGTTGAAGAAGCCCATCGACGTCGAGCCTTCGCCCGTCGTCAGGTTGTTGAAGTTCGCCGCCTGCGGGTTGCCGTTGGTGCCGGCGCCGACGGTCACTTCAACCCACGGGAACAGGTCGTTCAGGCAGCCCGAGGGGTTGTCCGAGGTGGCGTGCGTCGCGGAGCAATCCGTCTGCTGCCACATCTGGTAAAAACGATGCACCGGGCTGGCGGTGTAGGAGTCGTACGGCAGGTTCGGGCCGGTCAACTGGAACGGGCCGTTGGCCGGGTTGGCGGCGTTGGCAATCCGGGTATCGACCGAATGGGACGGCAGCCCGGTGGCACCCGTGGTCAGCAGGGCGTAGTCGGATTGCGGCAGACCGTCCTGGATCTGCGCCTCGGTCGCGGCCACGGCCGCTACCGTTGCGAACGGCGGCGGGTTGGTATCGGCGGCAGCGGTCGGAGCACCATCGGTCGCGGCCGGCGGCAGGTGCGCATAGGCGGTCTTGGTGCGCGGCGCCGGGTTGTAGGTGGTGGTGTCGCGCGTTTCGTACTGCGCGGCCTTGTTGAAATTCGGGCCGGGCGTGCCGTCGGCGTTCACGATGCCCTCGGACAGCAGGTTGTTCACCCGCTCGCCGTGGCGCGCCTTGTAGGTGGCGAAGACGTGATCGAACGAGCGGTTCTCACCGATAATCAGAATGATGTGCTGGATCGGCGTGGCCTGGCCGCCGTTGTTGTTGATCTCGGCCTGGTTTTGGACCTCCTGGGCAAAGCTCGGCGTTATCGGCCCGACGATCGTCGAGAGCATGGTTGCAGCTGCAACTGCAACCCGCAATGGCCGCCGTATGCGGACCCCTGTCTCATTTTGCAATGTTGTTCTCCAGTTCCTTTCGACGCCCGCCACGACACCAGGAGCAGGGCAATGCCCGTCCTGCGTTCGATCGGCGGCGGCCTCTTTTGGCGCATCGAACGAAAGGTGCCAGCCTCGTTCATGTTAAGATTCGTTTGCGAAACGCGTAACGAGTTCAGGCGACAGAACCACCGGTGTTGCGGACACCCGCACGCCTGTCCGCAACACCCGGCATGCCGAGCCACGACATGGGATTCCGTGTTCTTGTCAATGACAATTCGAACATGGCTGACCGTGTCCGTGAAATGCCGGCAGCCCCGGACGCGATGCCATCATCCCGGCATCGCTCGGAATTCCACGCCATCGGACATCGATACTTATTGCGATAACGCAATATACCAGCAGCGCCGGCACAAGCATGATGCTCGCAACGGCGATTGGCTCGAACCGGGACGGCGGGCGTATCGAACGGTTTCTCATGCAACCGACGCATAGGATCCGCGCGTCGTCGCCTCCAGTGACGGTTCAATGAATACGCTATACCGGAAAAGTAACGGAACCGAGCCGAATCGTGCCAGCTGGACGCTTCGGCATGCGCTGGCCGGACCGCCCCGTCAGGGGTTGCAGATCATGCCATCGGTGGCGTCGCCCGATTGCGCGTTCGGCCCGCGCGAGCAGATGTCGTAGTCGTGGCCGCTGCGCTGCGACGGAGACCGATAGATATACGGATGGTTCCACGGATCGAGCGTGCCGTTCTCCGCCTTCAGATAAGGGCCGCTCCAGTTGGCCGCATCGGACGGCTTGTCGACCAGCGCCTGCAGCCCGTCCGACGTCGCCGGATACGTCCCGACATCGAGCTTGTACATGTCGAGCACCGCGCCCAGCCGCTCGATCGACTGCTTCGCAACCGACACGCGGGCACCGCCCAGCTGGCGCAGCGCGGCGGGTGCGACGAGGCCGACAAGCAGGCCGATGATCGCGATGACGACCAGCACCTCCAGCAGCGTAAAGCCCGCCTCGTCAGTCGCCGGCGGTTCGGATTGCGTCGTGCGGTCGCGCATGGTCTCGTCTCGCTGTGGATGGTAAAACATGTGTGCCAGCCTGCGCATCTCCGCTATGGAGAGGCGCGCTGAGGGGAGTGTGTCGACGTGGCTGTACCTTATCTCGCCTGCATGGCGCTGGTCGCGCACATCTATGCGCTGCCGCCGCGCGTGCTGCCGTCGGTCCAGGCAGTGGAAGGCGGGCGTCCCGGCAGCGTGGTGCCGAACAAGGACGGGTCCGCCGATCTCGGCGTCATGCAGATCAATACGCGCTGGCTCCCTGCGCTGGTTGCGTACTCAAAATTGCCGGACGCGGTCGTGCGCGACCGGCTGATCAATCAACCCTGCTTCAATATCGCCGCCGCCGGCGCGATCATGCGCACCTACCTGAACGAGACGCATGGCGACCTGATGCGTGCCGTCGGCAACTACCACTCGCACACAGAACCGCTGAACCAGAGCTATCGGCTCCTGGTCCTGCGTGCGGCCACAATGATGTTCCAAAGCCGGGCGCCGCGATCGTGAAATTTCTGCGACAGCGCGTGCCGTCAGCCATACAGCCACACCAGCCAGGTCGCCAGTGCCAGGCAGGGTCCGAACGGCAGCGCCATGCGCGCGGAGAGCCGCCGGCGATGCACCGCCAAAGCCAGGCCGAGGGCCAGGCCGGCCAGTGCTGCGACCAGGATCACCCAGGGCAGCGCCGCCAGTCCCACCCACGCGCCGGAGGCCGCCAGCAGCTTCGCGTCGCCGCCCCCCAGACCATCCCGTCCGCGCAGCCGGCGGTACAGCCATGCCACGCCGCGGAACAGCCCGTACCCCAGGGCCGCCGCCAGCGCATGGTCGGTCAGCGCGTCCGGCCAGAGCCAGGCGGTGGCGCCCAGCCCGATCAGCAAAAGCGGCAGCGTCAGGCCGTCCGGCAGGCGATAGCTGGTCCAGTCGGCCACCGCCAATGCCAGCAGCATCCAGCCCAGCACACAGGATATCCACAGCGTGTTGCCAACGAACACGCTGCCCGCCCACAGCGCGACCGCCACGGCCGCCAGTTCCATGGCCGGTGCGAACAGGCCGATCGGCGCATTGCAATGCCGGCAACGGCCGCGCTGCACGACGTAGCTGAGCAGCGGCACAAGCTCGCGGGCCCCCAGCGTCGCCCCGCAACTGTCGCAGGCAGACCGCGCCAGCCCGACCTTGCGACCCGCCGGCAGGCGTCGCGCCAGCACGCCCATGCAACTGCCGGCGAACGGTGCGACCAGCGCCGCCCATGCCCAATCCGGCAGGCCGAGCAGGTTGGTTATGAAGTCGGAATACATTGTCATCCTACTGCCGCTTGCCGACGGGCCGCGGCGTCGCGCACAAAGCACGACCGGCTGATTACGGCCGCCAACCCAGGAGCGCAATCGGTCAGGCGATGCAGAGTCCAGGCATGACCGACGCAGCGACGCGTGCGCCCGTCGAGGATGCGCTCGAAGAACTCGCCGCACTCCTGATGCGCGACGGGCAGTGCGATGCCAAGTCGATCGAGCGCGCCCGCCGCGTCGCCGAGGAAAGCGGCCAACGCCTCGACATCGCCCTCAGCCAGCTGGGCATGGTCACCGAACGCGACCTCGCTTACGCCTACGCCCGCCTGCTCGGCCTGACCGTGGCGGGGCCGGAACGGTATCCCGCAGAACCACTGCATGCCGATCGCCTGTCCGCGGCGTTCCTGCGATCGTCCCGCGCGCTGCCACTGGCGGACGACGCCGGCTCGCTCGTGCTGGGCGTGGCCGATCCGCTCGATCCGTTCGTTCCGGAATCCGTCGCAGCGGCCACGCAACGGCTGGTCCGCCTGGAAATCTGCGTGCCCATCGAACTGGAAGCAGCGTTCGAGCGGCTCTACGCCGCCCACGACGAGGCCACCCAGGAAGACGTGGCGGAAACCGACAGCGCGCCGCTGGAAGAAGACGCCGAACGGCTGCGCGACCTCGCCAGTGACGCGCCAGTGATCCGGCTGGTCAACCAGATCATCTCACGCGCCGTCGAGACCCAGGCGAGCGACATCCATATCGAGCCGTTCGAGGGACGCCTGCGGCTGCGCTGCCGCTACGACGGCGTGCTGCACGAGCTCGACAGCCCGCCCCCGCAGCTCACCGCCGCGATCATCTCGCGCGTCAAGATCATGTCGCATCTCGACATCGCGGAGCGCCGACTGCCGCAGGACGGGCGCATCCGCCTGACGGTGCGCGGCCAGGAGGTGGATTTCCGCGTCTCCACCGTGCCCTCGCTACACGGGGAAAGCGTCGTGCTGCGCGTGCTCGACCGGAGTGCCGTCGCCTTCGACTACGCCCGGCTTGGCCTGCCGCCCGCCGTCGCCACCCAGTTCAGTACGGCCCTGGAACTGCCCAACGGCATCGTGCTGGTCACCGGTCCGACCGGCAGCGGCAAGACCACCACGCTCTATACCGGCCTGCTGGGCCTGAACTCCATCGCCCGCAAGGTCGTCACCATCGAGGACCCGGTGGAGTTCCAGCTCGCCGGCATCAACCAGCTTCAGGTGCGCCCGCAGATCGGGCTGAACTTCGCGGCCCTGCTGCGCGCCATCCTGCGGCAGGACCCCGATGTGATCATGGTCGGCGAGATCCGCGACATCGAAACCGCGCAGATCGCGGTGCAGGCCGCACTGACCGGACATCTCGTGCTGTCCACGCTGCATACCAACTCGGCCTCCGCCACCATCACGCGGCTGCGCGACATGGGGCTGGAGGACTACCTCATGACCGCCGTGCTGCGCGGCGTTCTCGCCCAGCGGCTGGTGCGCCGGCTCTGTACCGCGTGCCGGCGCGCCGCACCCGCCGCGCCGGAGATGGTGAAGCGGTTCGCGCTCGACCGCCGCCCGGAGGCAACCCGGGACGTCACGCTGTGGCATCCGGTCGGCTGCCCGCAATGCCGCCACACCGGCTATCGCGGCCGCCAGGCGATCGCCGAGTTCCTGGTGCCCGACGACGCTGTCGTCCGCCTGATCTTCGCCCGCGCCGACCATGCCGAGGTGGAACGCGCCGCCGTCGCCGGCGGCATGCGCACGATGTTCGAGGCCGGCCTCGCCGCCGCGCTCACCGGCGATACCACCATCGAAGAGGTGATGCGCAGCATCCGGTCCGACGCATGACGGCGGCGCACTGATGCCCGAATTCCGCTACGTGGCGATCGCCCCCGGCGGCGAGCTGACCCAGGGCGTCATGGATGCCCCTGACGTCGCCGCCGTGGTGCAGCGGCTCCGCCGCCAGGGTGCCATTCCGATGCGCACCGAACCGGCGGACCATGGCCGGCTGGCGGCTTTGCTGCCGGAGCTGTCGCTGCGCCGCCGCGGCCTGCACGGTCAGGAGGTCGCCGACCTCACCCGCGAACTCGCCATCATGCTTGGGGCCGGCCAGGACCTCGACCGCGCCTTGCGATTCCTGATCGAGACGACAACGCAACAGCGCGCCCTGCGCGTGCTGACCGCCCTGCGCGACGCGGTGCGCGACGGCAGCTCGTTCGCCGCCGCGCTGGCGCAGCAGCCGGCGAGCTTCTCCCGGCTCTATGTCGGCCTGGTACGCGCAGGCGAGGCCGGCGGTGCGCTGGCGGTGACGCTCGAACGGCTGGCGACCCTGCTGGAACGGCAACGCGCGCTGGCCTCGACGGTGACCTCGGCGCTGATCTATCCCGGCGTGCTGCTGTTGGCCGCGATCGGGTCCGTGGTGCTGCTGCTGACCGACGTGTTGCCGCAATTCGTGCCGCTGTTTGCCGAAAGCGGCGTGGCCCTGCCCGCCTCCACCCAACTGATGATCGCGACCGGTGACGCCCTCGCCGCCTGGGGCCTGCCGGCGCTGGCCGTCCTGGCGGTGCTGCTGCTGGTCGCCACGCGGATGCTGCAACGCCCCGGCCCGAAGCTGGCGTTCGACCGGCTGCGGCTGCGCCTGCCGGTGTTCGGCCCCCTGGCGCGCGAGGTGCTGGCAGCCCGCCTCACCCGCACCCTGGGCACGCTGCTGATCAACGGCATGCCGCTGATCGCCGCCCTGGACGTCGTCCGCGATGCACTCGGCAATGCCGCCGGGGTACACGCCGTGGAAGTGGCGACCGTGGAAGCGCGTGGTGGCGCCGGCCTGGCGCGCCCGCTGGCCGCCTCCGGCCTGTTCCCGGCGCGCACCATCCATCTGCTGCAACTGGGCGAGGAAACCGCTCAGCTCGGCCCGATGGCACTGCGGGCGGCGGAGATCCATGAGGAAAAGACCCGCCTGGCCGTGCAGCGGCTGGTGTCGCTGCTGACGCCCGCCATCACCATCGCCATGGGCGGACTGATCGCGGCGATCGTCGGCTCGCTGCTGCAGGCGATGCTGGGGCTGAATGACCTCGCCCACTGATCCGGACGGTGGGCCGGCGGCGGGCTTCACCCTGATCGAGATGCTGGTCGTGCTCGCGATCCTCGGATCGGCCGCGGCCATCCTGCTGGCCCGCGGACCGGCAAGCAGCCCGGCGCTGGAGGCACGCGGCGCGGCGAGCGAACTGGCACAGGCCCTGCGCCTCGGCCGCAGCCGCGCGATCGCGGGCGATCGGGCGGTGCCGGTGGTGCTGGATTTGGCGACGCACCGGTTGACGCTGGATGGCGCGCCTCGCCCCACTTTGCCAGGTTCGGTCGCCCTCGCCGCGGTGATGGCGGATGGCAGCCGGCCGACGCGCCAGGCCGCGTTCGTGTTCGCGCCCGACGGCAGCGCGAGCGGCGGGCGCATCGCGCTGGGGGCGGGCACGCGACGCCTGGTCGTGACGGTGGACTGGCTGACCGGGCGGATCGGCGTCGATGCCAACTGACGCGCAGCGGGACGGTGGCTTCACCTTGCTCGAAGTGCTGGTCGCCTTCGTGATCGCGACCCTGGCGCTGACGGTCCTGGTCCACGCCGGCGTGGACGGGCTGCACGGCGCAGCGTTGGGCGCGCGCTACCAGGAAGCGCTGGCCCGTGCGCGTTCCCACCTTGCGGCGGCGGTTGCAGCGCCGCAATCCGGCGATCGGCAGGGTGACGAGGGCGACGGCTTCCACTGGCACGTGCGCGTCGCCCCGGTGGCGAGCGAGGCGGTCGCCAGCCAGACAATGCCTGGTACCGGTCCCGCGGCACATGCCAGCCTGGTGGCGGTGAGCGTGGCAATCTCCTGGGGCGACGGACCGCGGCGATCAGTGGAGCTCGACAGCGAGCAGGTCGTCACCGGCACCGTCACGGACATGCCGTGAAGGTGCCCCCCCAAGGGCCGAACCGGGACGGCGGGTTCACGCTGATGGAAACCCTCGTCGCCCTGGTCGTCCTGGGCTTCGTGGTGGCCGGGCTGGCGCAAGGGTTGCGCTTCGGGGTCGCGGCCTGGAACCGGCAGGCGCGCAGCATCGACCGGGACGGCGCGCTCGACGCCACCGACCGGACGCTGCGCACGCTGTTCGCCGCGATGGTGCCGGCCGGCGATCCGCAATCGCCGGCAATCGTCGGCTCGCGCGACCGGCTGGCCTTCGTCGCCGACCTGCCGGTGGGCGCCCCGGTGACGCCGATCCGGCTGTCCGATACCGTGGTGGGCGTCGACGGCGCACACCGCTTGGTGCTGCGCTGGACGCCGCATCTGCACGCCCGCGTACTGACTCCGGCCATCGCGCAGGAAGCGGTGCTGCTGCCCGGCGTCGACGGCGTGACCTTTGCGTATTATCGCGCCGGCGGCCAGGGCCATCCCGGTGCCTGGACCGATCGCTGGCAAGGCGTCGACCCGCCTTTGCTGGTGCGCATGCATATCGAATTCCGCAACCACGCGCTGCACTGGCCCGACCTGATCGTCGCCCCCGAGCGGCGGCAGGATGTTGAATGAGGGAGCCGGGGTCGCCGTCTCGTGAGTGTCGCGGCGCGCAATGATGAAGCCGGACGCACAATGGACCCCGGGTTCCGGCGCCTGTCGGGTGAGGCAGACATGGGCTTCCCGGCATGATTGCCGGGACACGGTGCACGCTCGATGGGACGGACGCGCAATAGGTGGTCTGATGCCGACCGGCGGACGCATCGACCTGGCTTTCCGCCGTCGTTTCTCCATCGTCCTGGCGGACAGGGTCCCCGGCGGACCTGGTTGGGAAGCAGTCGTTCGGCGAGCTCCGGAATACGAGAAGAACCAACGCCAGGCCGCTCGCTTCAAGACCCTTTTCCGGCCTCCGTCCCCGCGAGGGCATCATCGACCGACGTCAACGCAATGACGACGCGTTGAGCAAGTCCTGAGATCGACCTATGACCGAAGCATGAACCGACGTCAGGGAGAGCGGCTTTGCTGGTTAAATTGTCATGGCCGATGTTGTTCGCGGCCGCCCTCGCGTTGATCGCCGTCTGCGCACCGCGGGGCCAAAGTCTCGCCGAAGACGATTTACCGAAGCCGACCTTCGTCGATACGCGGTGCTCACTGCCGGACGTGACGCCGGAGATCCTGCCTCGCCTGCGATGCGGCACAGTCGCGGTGCCGCGCGACCACGACAGCCCCGCTTCCGGGCAATTCAATCTCGCGGTCGTCGTCGTCAAGAGCGCGGTGCAGCCATCATCGCCAGACCCTGTCGTCTACATTAGCGGAGGGCCGGGCGGGCCGCTGACAATCTACGCCGACTATCAGGCCCGCCACCCCTATGCCCCGGCCCGCGACCTTATCCTGGTCGATCAGCGCGGCACCGGTCGGTCCGAGCCTCGGCTGTGTCCGGAACTCACAGCCAGGATGGTCGAAGCCGACATGACGGCATTGGCCGACATGACCGAACAGCATCTTGCGCAAAGCCGCGCGACATATCTGGCCTGCCGCGATGCGGCGAAAGCGCGCGGCATCGACCTGAACGATTTCGGTACGACGGTGACCGCCGAAGACTTCGATTGGGTGCGTCAGGCACTGGGCGCTGCGCAGTGGAATGTCTATGGCGAATCCTATGGAACGACCGTCGCCATGACTCTGGCGGCCCGGCATCCATCGACGGTGCGAACGCTTGTCCTTGACTCCGTTTATCCGCCCGATCCCGTTCCGCCTCGCCCGGACATTTGGGCAGCCGCGCGCGCGTCGTTTTTCCGGGCTTGCGCGGTTGACGCCACGGGCTGCGCTGCGTTGTTCCCGAACCTCGCCAATACCTATGCGGAGACGTTGGACCGATTGCGGGCGAAGCCTCTGCCGGTCGATCTGCCGCCGCAATTGCAGCAGCCTGGCAACCGCGTGATGCTCACCGCCCCGCTCTTCGAGTTGATTGTCGGCAACCTGATTTACTATCCGAGGAATTATCCTGGTCTTCCGCGCCTTATCGCGGCTGTGCATGATGACGACACAAACGGCCTCAGTGCTGTCATCACGACACTGGCCATGGAATCTGCTGCATTCGACATCGCTGACCAAACCGCCGTGGAATGCCGTGATCGTCCGCATCTCCGGATGCCGCCCGTCGGGGACGCCGGCCCGTCCGAGAAAGTCCGGTGGTTCGGCATTTGCGCCGCGTGGTCGGCCCTCGGGCCCCCACCGGTTGTGCCCGCTGGCACCACAGTCCCGACCCTGGTGCTGGCGGGACAATTCGACCCAGTGGCGGGAGTGGCGCTTAGCCGTCAAATTGCCGACGAGGTTGGTGCACGCGCGATCTGGGTCGAATTCCCAGGACTCGGGCACAACGTCCGGTTCTTCAGTCCCTGCGCAGCGGGAATCGTGTCGCGGTTCATCGAACATCCCGAGGCGGCACTCGACACGTCATGTCGCCTGGGGCGACCGCCGATCCGGTTTCTTTGGAAATCCGAGAGTCGTGGAGAGCAAAAGTGATTGAGTTTCGGCGCCCCGCTGTTCAAGGTCGATCAACGGCCTATGCGGTGCCATGTCTTGCGCGAATGTCGATTTTGTTTCGAATGCTGCCGAGCGGCCGCCGAACGACAGAGTCTGGTTTGCTGTTTTAGCCGCTTGGAAGCCGCCATTCCGCTCCCGGCCACAAGCGGGCGTGGCTTTATCGGAATAGACTTTCGGTGCTGCTCGGCCCGATATGCGCGCTTATGGGATGCCCTGGCGGACCTTGCCCCGGTTTCGTCGGCCTTGCATGCGTGCTTCAATCCACTTCCGGCAAGAAAGAGGGGTCGAACGGATGCTGACAAATACGCGGGTGGCCTGGTTCAACGGCAAGATCGTGCCGGAGGGGCAGGTGGTGATTCCTTATCGCGACCGAAGCTGGAAATCGGGTGACGGCTGCTTCGACATGACGCGCACCTTCGAGGGCGCGCCGTTCCGCCTGAAGGAGCATGTGGACCGGCTGTATCGTTCGTTGCGTTATCTGCGCATCGACCCCGGCCTGTCGCCGCGCGAGATGATCGCGGTCAGTGAGGACGTGGTCGCCCGCAACGAGCATCTGCGAGAGCTGTACGGCGATTGGTGGCTGGGCCAGCGGATCAGCCGCGGCGTCGATGCAGTGGGCGACGAGGGCTGGGAGCACACCGGTCCGAACGTCGTAGTCGATATCACGCCGCTGCCGTTGAAGGCGCGTGCCACGCAGTATCGCGACGGCGCGGAGGTGGTGACCACGACGATGCGTCGCACGGCGCCCGGCATGCTCAGCCCGCGGGCGAAGATGAACAACTACCTGAACATGATCGTGGCCGAACAGCCGATCAAGGCGCAGAACCCGGCGGCGTGGGGGCTGCTGCTGGACGAGAACGGCAACCTCGCCGAGGGCCAGGGCAGCAACATCTTCGTCGTCCAGGACGGGCGGCTGCGCACGCCGCGGGAACGCTACGTGCTGCCGGGTGTCAGCCGGCAGATGACGATGGACCTGGCGCGCACGCTGGGGATTCCGTGCGAGGAGGCGGATATCGATCTCTACGATGCCGCGAATGCCGACGAGATGTTCCTGACCTCGACCAGCACGTGCATCCTGCCGGTGCGCAGCTTCAACGGCCAGGTCGTCGGGGGGACGGTGTGGAGCGGCGCCGGGCCGGTCACCAAGCGGCTGACGGCGGCGTATATCGAGGCGGTGGGGTGCGATTTCGTGAAGCAGTACTTGGATCGCATCCCGTCCTGAACAGCGGCGACGCGCAAAGAAATTTCTCCCTCTCCCCTTGTGGGCTTGGGCCGCGAAGCGGACCAAGGGTTGGGGTGAGGGGGCCATCCGGCACGGTCCGTCGTAGCTTGACCCCTCGCCCCGACCCTCTCCCTCAAGGGGAGAGGGAGAAACGGTGCGGGTTAATTGGCGGCCATCGGCGTCGCCTCGGCCGGCGTGCCCTCCCGCTCGTATGGCTCGACGTACGCCCGGCCGTAATAGCTATCCAGCAGCAGTTGCCGGATCTCCGCGATCAGCGGGTAACGCGGATTTGCCACGGTGCACTGGTCGTCGAACGCCGCCTCGGCGATCTGGTCCACGCGCTCGAGGAACACGGCCTCCGCCACGCCGGCGGCCTGGATCGAGCCGGGGATGTCCAGCGTGCGCTTCATCTCGTCCACCCACTCGATCAGCTTGCCCACCCGCTCATGGTCCCGGCTGCCGCCCAGCCCGAGATGGCGGGCGACCTGGGCGTAGCGGGCGACGCTCTTGGGCCGGTCGTACTGGCTGAACGCCGTCTGCTTGGTGGGGATATCGGCCGCGTTGTAACGGATCACGTTGCTGATCAGCAGCGCGTTGGCCAGGCCGTGCGGCAGGTGGAACTCGGCGCCCAGCTTGTGCGCCATCGAGTGGCACACGCCCAGGAACGCGTTGGCAAAGGCGATGCCGGCGAGCGTCGCCGCGCTGTGCACCTCCTCGCGCGCCTTCGGGTTGCGGGCACCCTCCTGGTACGCCGCGGGCAGGTTCTCCTTCAACAGCTTCAGCGCTTGCAGCGCCTGGCCGTCGGTGTACTCGCTCGCCACCACCGAGACATAGGCTTCCAGCGCATGCACCACGGCGTCGATGCCGCCGGCCGCAGTCAGCGGCTTCGGCATGTTCATCACCAGGTTCGCGTCCACGATCGCCATGCTGGGCGTCAACTCGTAGTCCGCGATGGGATACTTCACGCCCGTCGTCTCATCGGTAACAACCGCGAACGGCGTCACCTCGGAGCCGGTGCCGGACGTCGTGGGCACCGCGACCAGCAACGCCTTGGTCCCCAGCTTGGGGAAGCGGTAGATGCGCTTGCGGATATCCATGAAACGCAAAGCGAGGTCCTCGAATGCAACCTCGGGCGCTTCGTACATCACCCACATGATCTTGGCGGCATCCATCGGCGAACCGCCGCCCAGCGCCAGGATCACGTCGGGACGGAAGGCATTGGCGCGCGCCAGGCCCTTGCGCACCACGGCCAGCGTCGGATCGGCGCTGACCTCGAAGAAGCACTCCACCTCCAGGCCCAGGCGCTTGAGGATCGCGGTGGTTTCATCGGCAACGCCGCTCTCGAACAGGAAGCGGTCAGTGACGATCAGGCAGCGCTTGCGTCCCTCCAGGTCCTCCAGCGCGAACGGCAGGCAGCCGCGGCGGAAATAGATCGAGCGCGGCAGCTTGTGCCACAGCATGTTCTCGGCGCGCTTCGCCACGGTCTTGCGGTTCAGCAGATGCCGCGGCCCGAGATTCTCCGAAATCGAATTGCCTCCCCACGAGCCGCATCCCAGCGTCAGCGACGGTGCCATCTTGAAGTTGTAGAGATCGCCGATGCCACCATGCGAGGACGGCGTGTTGATCAGGATGCGCGCGGTCTTCATGCGCGCGCC
>JARLIJ010000266.1 GCA_031291795.1 Acetobacteraceae bacterium
GCGCCAACGGCACACAGGCGTGATGCGGGTTGTTGGCCGATTACCCCCCCCCCCCGGGGCGGGGGGGGCGCGGCCGGGCCCCCCCCCCCCCCGCGGGGGCGGGGCGGGGCCCCCCCCCCCCCCACCCCCCAATGGGGGTGGGGTATAGGCCCAACAACCCGCATCACGCCTGTGTGCCGTTGGCGCACGCCCATGAGCCTCGTCGAAGTCTCCAACCTCTCCGTCGCATTCGGTCCCAAACGCGTGGTGGAGGACGTCGCCTTCACGCTCGACCGTGGCGAGACCCTCGCCCTGGTGGGCGAGTCCGGCTCCGGCAAATCGCTCACTGCGCTGTCCCTGCTGCAGCTCCTCCCTCACGGCGGCACCAACCCGACCGGCCGCATCATGCTCGACGGCACGGCCATGATCGGCGCGCCGCCCGACACGCTGCACCGCGCCCGTGGCGGCATCGCGGGGATGGTGTTCCAGGAGCCGATGACCAGCCTCAACCCGCTGCACCGCATTGGGCGGCAGATCGCCGAGGCCGTCACGCTGCATCGCCGCCTCGCCGGCCCCGCGCTACGCGCCCGCGTCATCGAGACCCTGACCCATGCTGGTTTCGCCGATGCCGAACACCGGCTGGACGCCTTCCCGCACCAGCTCTCCGGCGGCCAGCGGCAGCGCGTGATGATCGCCATGGCGCTGGCCAACGATCCGGCGCTGCTGATCGCCGATGAGCCGACCACCGCGCTCGACGTCACCATCCAGGCGCAGATCCTGGCTTTGCTCGCCCGCCTGAAGGCGGAACGCCAGCTCGCGCTGCTGCTGATCACCCACGACCTGGCGATCGTCCGGCGCTACGCCGACCGGGTCTGCGTCATGAAGGACGGCCGCATCGTCGAAGCCGGCACCGTCGCGTCGGTGTTCGCCAACCCGCAGCACCCCTACACCCGCATGCTGCTGAACACCGTCCCGAAAGGCGCCCCCGCCGCGCTGCCCGACGGCGCCGCCACGCTGCTCCAGGCCGACGACGTGAAGGTGCATTTCCCGGTCCGCCGCGGCCTGCTGCGCCGCGTCGTCAGCGAGGTTCGCGCGGTCGACGGCGTCTCGATCGCCGTGCACGCCGGGGAGACCGTCGGGCTGGTCGGCGAATCCGGATCGGGCAAGACCACCTTCGCCCTCGCGGCGCTGCGGCTGGAGCACGCCACCGGCCGCATCGCCTTCGCCGGCGACGACCTGGCCACGCTCGACCGCCGCGCGCTGCGCCGGCTGCGGGCGCGCATGCAGATCGTGTTCCAGGATCCGTATGGCAGCCTGTCGCCGCGCCTGCCGGTGGGCGACATCGTGGCCGAGGGCCTGCGCGTGCACGAAGCCGCGCTGAGCCGCCCCGATCGCGCCCGCCGCGTGGCCGAGGCGCTGGAGGAAGTCGGCCTGCCCGCCGACGCCGCCGATCGCTTCCCGCACGAGTTCTCCGGTGGCCAGCGCCAGCGCATCGCGATCGCGCGCGCCATGGTGCTGAAGCCGAAGCTGGTGGTGCTGGACGAGCCGACCAGTGCTTTGGACGTGTCGGTGCAGGCGCAGATCGTGACGCTGTTGCGCGATCTCCAGGAACGCCACGGCCTGGCCTACCTGTTCATCAGCCACGACCTGAAGGTGGTGCGCGCGCTGGCCCATCGCGTGGTGGTGCTGCGCCAGGGCGTCGTGGTGGAACAGGGCGCGGCCGAGGCGATCTTCGCCCACCCCACCCAGCCCTACACGCGGGCCTTGATGGACGCCGCCTTCAACCTCGGCGCCTGACCCGCCCGTCGCCGCGCCGACGCAAAGGCACCGGCACCGGCACTGGCACCGATCGGCCGGAATGAACGCGGCGGAACCCGCGCGCACGGCCATCGGCGTGGTGGGCACGATCGTGTAGTGACCGCAGCCAGCAGATCGGCCACCATCCCGGCATGGAAGTGCTGCGTTACGTCCTGCCGCATCTGGCCGCCGGCTGCACCGCCGGCGTGGTGGCGGCCGGCGCGCTGGTGATGAGCAATGTCGGGTCGCTGCGCGACCTGGTGCTGCACACCCAGGGCGGCTGGCTCGCCGCGGTCCTGCTGACCTTCGGCTTCGTCGTCACCTTCGGATCGGCCGCAATCGGGCATGCCATCATGACCCTGGGGGCCGGCGAGGACTGAGTTTGCCGGCGGTCGCGCAGGTGCGCGACCCGGCCGGCACAATGGAAACCCGCCGGCATGCCGCACCGTCGGACCTGTCCGCAGGTGGAACAGGACCGTTTTGTGCCGCTTTTGCCACGGCGCAGTATCCACCGCCGCCGCCGCAATCTATAACCTGATCGCATGCCTTTCGACGTACGGGACTTCGCGGGCGCCCCGCCCGAAGAACGCGCAGCGAGTCGCCGCAACCGGCGGCTGGTCGCAGCATGGCTGCTCACCGTCGCGGGCATGATCCTGGTGATGATCGCCCTCGGCGGGGCCACGCGGCTGACCGGGTCCGGGCTGTCGATCATGGAATGGGCCCCGCTCAGCGGCACGCTGCCGCCGATGAGCGAGGCGGAATGGCACCGCCTGTTCGCGCTCTACCAGCAGATTCCGCAATACCAGTTGATCAATCGCGGCTTCGGCCTCGACGGGTTCAAGCATATATTCTGGCTGGAATGGACGCACCGGCTGTGGGGCCGGCTGATCGGCGTGGTGTTCCTGCTGCCACTGGCGGTGTTCTGGGCCACCGGCCGGATCGAGCGGCGCCTGCGCCCGCGCCTCGCGCTGCTGTTCCTGCTGGGCGGGCTGCAGGGCGCGGTTGGATGGTTCATGGTGGCGTCTGGCTTCTTTGCCGATTCAACCGCCGTGTCGGCCTATCGGCTGGTGGTGCACCTGGTGCTCGCGCTGGTGCTGTACGCGGCGATCCTGTGGACCGGCCTCGGCCTGCTGGCCCCCGCGAGGGACGCGCCTATCCCGCCGCGCGGGCTGCGGCTTGCGGTGCGGCTGACCGTGGCACTGGTCGCGCTGACCATCGTGGCGGGCGGCTTTGTCGCCGGTATTCATGCCGGATTGTCGTATAATACGTTCCCGCTGATGGACGGAAAGCTGATCCCGGATGGCTATGCCGACGTCCACCCGCTCCTGCGCAACCTCACCGAGAACATCGCCACAGTGCAATTCGACCATCGCCTGCTTGCGACCCTGACCGCCGTGGCCATTCTGCTGACGCTTGCCGCTGGCCTCGGCGCGCCCAACGCCGCCCGCCTGCGCCCCCGTCTCCTGGCCCTCGGCCTCACCATGGCGGTGCAATACGCCCTCGGGGTGGCGACGCTGCTGGCCGTGGTGCCGGCCGATCTCGCCACCGCCCACCAGATCTGCGCCACGCTGCTGCTGACCGCGGCACTGGTCCTGCTGCACGGCCTCCGCCAGCCGAGGGCGCGATGACCGCGATACCACCGCTGGCGGCCGAATCCGAGGACGGGACAGTGCCGGATGGGGCATTGCCGGGCGCAGCGTCCCCGCAGGGGGCGGGGGCGCTGACGGACGGAGCCCTGCTGGACCTGCTGCCAGCCGGCGTCGCGGTGCTGGATCCGGACCACCGCATCCTGCGCTGCAACCCGGCCTTTACCGCGGCGCTCGCCCTGGAGCAGGGCAGCCGCGCCACACCCGACCTGGTCTCCACCGCGCAGCGCGCTGCCGCGGCGCGGCACCGCCGCATCGCGGTCAGCAGCCGCGACCTGCCGACGGGTGGGTCGATGCTGTGCGCGGTCGACACCACAGACGCGATGGACGAGACGGCCCGCGCGCTCGACCGCAAGCGCACCGCGCTGGCCACGCTGCGGATCGGCGTGGGCGCGTTCGCCGCGGACGGCACGCTGATGTTCGGCAACCCGCGGCTGGCGGAGCTGTTCGGGCTGCCAGCCACGGCGCTGGGTCCCGGGGTGACGTTTGGCGACCTGCTTGATGCGATGGCGCACGCGCCCGGGTTTGCCACGCTGGACGGCACTGCCTTCCTCGCCGCCCAGGCTGCGGTCGACCGCACCGAGGCGAGTTCGGTACGGGTGACCGGCACCACCGGCACCGTGATCGAGGTCGCGTCCGATCCGCTGCCCGGCGGCGGCTGGACGGTGACGGTGGCCGATGTCAGCCCGCTCGCCGGGGCCGAGGAGGAGGCCCGTGGCCGAGCTGCCGCATTGGACGCGATCCTGGCCGCGATCCCGCACGGCATCTGCGTGTTCGGCGCCGACCAGCGGATGGCGATGTCCAATCCTGCCTATGCCCAGGTCATGGCGGGCGCCCCGATCGCGGTCGGCGAGCACCTGTCGGACGTCATCCTCCGTCGTGCCGAGACCGGCGAATACGGCGAGGGACGGGTGGAAGACGTGATGGCGCAGCAATGCGCCTTCGACCTCAGCCGCCCGCAAATGCGCCAGCGCCGACGGCCGAACGGCACGGTGATCGACGTGCGCACCGCGCCGCTGCCGGATGGCGGCCATGTCAGCGTGGTCACCGATGTCACGCCGCTGACCCA
The DNA here is from genome assembly GCA_031291795.1 of Acetobacteraceae bacterium. Lineage (GTDB taxonomy): Bacteria > Pseudomonadota > Alphaproteobacteria > Acetobacterales > Acetobacteraceae > Rhodopila. Next base: position 4,492 of record JARLIJ010000266.1, read on the forward strand.
GGCCAAGGCCGAGGTGTCGCGCCATGCCTCGGCCATGGAAGTGATGCTGGGCAGCATCCGCCATGGCATCCTGTTCTGGGACGCCAACCGCCGCCTGATCGCCGCCAACGACATCGCGGCGGCCCTGCTGGGGCACCCGCCCGGCCTGCTCGCACCCGGTCGCTCCCAGGACGATATCCTGGACCATATGATCGCGCGGAAGGAGTGGGGCGACGGCGAAGCCGCCCGGGCGATGATCGACTCGCTGCGCAACCGCGACCGCTCCACGCCTTATCGCCGCCACCTGACGACCCGCGCCGGCCGCGTGCTCGACGCCCGCTCCGACCCGGCGCCGGGCGGCGGCTGGATCAGCACCTTCACCGATGTGACCGACACGGTGAAGGTGCAGGAGGAGCTGCGCCGCGCCAAGGACGCCGCCGAGGCCGCCAACCAGGCGAAATCCCGCTTCCTGGCGACCATGAGCCACGAGCTGCGCACGCCGCTGAACGCCGTGATCGGGTTCTCCGACGCGCTGCTGCGGGAAGGCCACCAGCCGGCCTCAGAGCGCGTCGCCGAGTTCGCCCAGCAGATCAACGACGCCGGACGCCAGTTGCTCGGCCTGATCAACATCATCCTGGATGTGGCGCGCATCGAGTCCGGCCGCTTCGACCTCACCATCGACCGGGTGGATGTCGGCACGCTGATCCGTGACGCGATCCGCCAGACCGACGCCGCGGCCCAGGCTGCGGAGATCAGCCTGGCATACGAGTTGCCGGATGAGCTGCCGGTGCTGCGCGCGGATGAGCGCCGGCTGCAGCAGGTGCTGGCCCATCTGCTGTCGAACGCGATCAAGTTCACCGATGCCGGCGGCACCGTGACGGTCGGTGCGGCAATGGAATCGGACGGCACGCTGCTGATCTACGTGCGCGACACCGGGATCGGCATCCCGGAAGGCGATATCGAGCGGGTGTTCGAGCCGTTCACCCAGCTCGACAGCACACTGTCGCGACGGTTCCAAGGCGCGGGCATCGGGCTGTATGTGGCGCGCGCCCTGGTGCTGGGCCATGGCGGGCGGCTGGTGCTGCGCAGCGTGCCAGGCGCCGGCACCACGGCCGAACTTCGGCTGCCGGCCAGGCATCTGGTATAGCGTCCCCAGGTCTCCGGCTATTGCATTGCCTGGTCGGGCGTGTGCCCTGCCGTGCAGGTGTCTCCTCGGCGTTATACCAACGGCCGTTGGCACTGACCTTCCCAACCGTCATGGCCGGCCTCCGTGCCGGCCATCCGTGAGGCAGTCTGCCGCGACAGATGGCCGGCACAGGGGCCGGCCATGACGAAGGCAGGAGAGTCGGTATCTTCGGCGGCTGGTATTACGGCCTGACCAGCTTGCACCCGCCCTGGTCGAGCGGGCGGA
>JARLIJ010000267.1 GCA_031291795.1 Acetobacteraceae bacterium
CCCGGTCCTGCCGGACATCCGCAACTTCACCGACCTGGGCAGCCTGACCCTGTTCTTCGGCGCGCTCAACCGCGAGGAGGACTGGCGCTGGCTGATGCCGGTGCTGAACGCGGTCGCCGCGATGGCGGGCGAGCGGCTGAAGTTCTGCGTCGTGCACGACCGCGGCTTTTTCGAGGCGCTGGAAACGCCGCACAAGACCTTCACCCCGACCTGCGACTACGACACCTACATCGATCTGCTCGGGCGCAGCGAAATCTCGTTCATGCCGCTGGGCGACAACGCTTTCAACCGCGCCAAGTCGGACCTGAAGTTCATCGAGGCAGGGGCGTGCCGGGTGGCGTCGCTGGCCAGCAGCGTGGTCTACGGCGACAGCATCGTGGAGGGCGACACCGGCCTGCTGTTCCGCGATCCCGATGAACTGCGCGTCAAGCTGCTGCGGCTGGTGGCGATGCCGGAACTGGCCCAGGAACTCGGTGACAACGCACGACGCTATGTCGCGGAGCACCGCATGCTAGCCGGCCAGGTGAGGCCGCGCATCGCGTGGTACCGCTCGCTCTGGGCCCGGCGCGACGCACTGACGGCCGCCTTGCGCGAGCGGCTCGCGGAGATCGAAGGCACGCGGGAACTGACGGCCGCGCTGTAGTTCTGCCGAAGTTCTCCGCCTCCCCTTTGTTCAGACCGAGGACAAGGTGGACACATGTTCGGGGACATGGTGGACGGTTTTGACGTCATCCTGGCGCAGATCGATCTGCGCCAGGATGTATCGGCGATAGCAGAGCTCGAACAGGCCATCCTGGCTTGTGGCCCTGAGGGCGAGCTGCTTTCCGGCCAAGGCTTTGTAGGCGCGCAGGGTGCGGCCTTTGAAGACGAAGCAGCCGCTCTGATCGACTTTTCGCACCTCGGCCTGGGGTTCGTACTCGGGCGGAACAATCGCTTCGGGCACGGATCTTTGGCTCATGCGATAGCGCGTGGCCGGGGTTTGCATGCCCATGCCTTCGTGCGGCCGTTTGGCGTTGTAGATGGGTCGCCAGGCGTCGAAGGCGGCCTGCGCCTCGGCGAGGCTCTTGAAGGCCCGGCCGTCGAGCCCTCGGCCTTGAGGGTGCGGTGGAAGCGCTCGTCCTTGCCCTGGGTCTGGGGATGATAGGGCCGGCCGTGGGAGACGCCGATGCCCAGGTCCGTCAGCCACACGCTGAGGCGGCTGTGCTCGCCGTGTCCGGCCGATCCCCAGGGCGGGCCGTTGTCAGACAGGATGCGCAAGGGCAGGCCGTAGCGGCCGAACACCGCCTCCAGGCGGGCGCGCACCGTCTGGCCCTGTTCGTCGCCGCAGGCCCCGATCTCCAGCGCATAGCGGGAATGGTCGTCCAGCACCGTCAGCGGATGACAACGCCCCCGGTCCAGGTCGAACCAGCCCTTGAAGTCCATCTGCCAAAGGTCGTTGGGCGCCGCGTGCTCGAAGCGAACCCAGTCGCGCCGTTCGCCCGCGCCAGGCCCGTTCAAGACGCCGCGCCGGCGGATCATCTGGGTGATCGTCGAGGCCGACGGCGGCCGCTCCAAGCCTTGGTCTTGCAGAACCCGGCGGATTTTGCGGCCACCCCAGGCCGGGTGCTGCGAGCGCACCGCCATGACCTTCGCCTCCAGATGCCAAAAGTGTCCACCATGTCCCCGAACACCCGTCCACTATGTCCCCAGTCTATACAAAGGGGAGAGGGGGAGCATCGGCTGCGGCACGATTCCAATCAGGCAGAACTTGCCCTACTGCGAGGGCGGCACGACGGCGGATTGCTGGCCCTCAATCATCGGCGGCAACAGGGCGGCCGCGTAGGCGGCAGGGTTCCCGATCAGCGTCCGGGCCGTGTCGATGTCGGCATCCCGCCCCTCGGCGGCGGGACACGGCGCGCGCAACGCCAGCACCTGGGCCGGCGGCAGCGGCGCCCGGGCCGCACGATGGGCCAGGATTGCCGCCTGCATCGGTTGGATCCCGTCGGCCAGCGCGGCCAACTGCCGGTGCAGCACGTCCCCCCCCAGGCTGGTACAAACCTGCGGCAGCACGCCCAGGCCCTGCAGCGGCCAGAGCCGTGGCGCCAACACGCGGCTCCAGGTCACGAACAGCTCGCCGCCATCGGGCAGCCCCGCGATGGTCTGCACCAGGCCCTTGCCCAGGGTCACGCTGCCGACCACCACGGCGCGGCCGCGATCCGCCAGCGCAGCCGCGAGCACTTCCGCCGCACTGGCGGTGCGGCCATCGACGGTGACGACGATCGGGACATCCTCCGCCAGCTCGCCGCTGCCGGAGCGCCAGACATGGGCCGCGGCCGGATCGCGGCCGGCGGTGTAGGCGATCACGCCGGTCGGCAGCAGGGCGTCGGCGGCGGTGACCGCCTGACGCAGCAGCCCGCCGCGATTGCCACGCAGGTCAAGCACCAGGCCGGTGGGCGCGCGCGGACTGGCCAGCTCGTCCTGCAGCGCGCGGGACAATTGCGCATCGGTGCTGTGGTTGAACCCGGTGATGCGCAGGATGAGCGTGTCGCCGACGCGCTGGGTGAAGACGGTGTCCGGCGGCACCATGACCCGCGTCATGTCCTGGCTGCGCACCCGCCCGTCCCGTCCGCGCCAGGCCAGGGTCAGCACGGTGTTCTCGGGGCCGGCGATCCAGCCGGCGACGGCGGCAACATCGCGTCCGCGTGTGCCCTGCCCGTCCACTGTCAGGATGGCATCGCCGGGACGCAGGCCGGCCAGCGCGGCGGGGCCCTCCCCGATCACGGACTGCACCACGATCGCGGCGCCGCGCTTCATCAGCGTCAGCCCGATGCCGGCGACGCCGTTGCGCTGCTCCCGGTCCTCGCCCGCCTCGGACGGGCCGACATAGCGCGAATACGGATCGAGGTGGTTGAACACCTCGTCGAAGAAGCTTTGCACGATCCCCTGGGTGCCGGCCTGGCGTATCGCCGGCGACGAGCCGACGGCAGCACTCGCGAGCGACGTCGCCACGGTGGCCCAGGCACGCGGGTCCTCGTCCTTCGGACCGGCGGTGTCGAACACCGGCCGGTTCTGCTGCACCAGCCGCAGCCTGCCGTCACGCAGCTCCGCGATCACCGCAGGGTCAAGCGCGGTCAGCCCGCGCAGGCCCCACAGCGTGAGTTGCGAGACCGGCACAGGCTCCAACGTACGGGGCGCCATGAAGGCGAGCGCGGTCGCATAGACCTCGGTGGTCAGATGCGGATCGAACCCGATGCCACCAGAACCGCCCACCCCTGCATCGGCATTCGCTCGGCCGATCAGCAGGATGAACAGCAGGGCGCTGACGCGGATCACCTTCGGCCCGATGACTTTCCACTGGATGACGGGCGGCCGGATGAGGACCCACCGGACCGCTTCCCCGGCTGGTTGCGTGGATCGCCTTGCATGATGTGGAAGACGAGGCCGCCGGTGACCGGGCTCGCTTCGGCCAGTCGCACCTCGACTTCCTGCGCCAGCCTGAACACCAGGCGGCTGCGGCGACCGGACAAACTCTGTTCCCCTTCGTCGTGAAACCAAAAATCGTCCGGCAGCGTGGAGACGGGCACGAGTCCGCTGGCCCCGGACTCCGCAACAGTGACGAAAAGTCCGAATCGGGTCACGCCGGAAATGCGCGCAGCGAAACGCGCGCCCACTTTGTCCGCCATGTATGCAGCAAGGTAACGGTCGATGGCGTCCCGTTCGGCCAACTGGGCCCGCCGTTCGGTCGCGGTGATGTGTTCGGCGGTGTCCGACAGCCCTGCCGCCTGCTCGTCCGACAATCCGTCCGTGCCGAGTCGCAGGGCCGCGATCAGCCCACGATGCACCAGCAGGTCGGCATAGCGGCGGATCGGGCTGGTGAAATGCGCATAGCGCGTCAGGGCCAGCCCGAAATGACCGATATTGTCCGGGTCGTAGGCGGCCTGCGACTGGCTGCGCAGCATCACCTCATTCACCAGCGGGGCTTCCGGCGTGTCGGCGACCTTGCGCAGCACGTGGTCGAGGTCGCGCGGATGCACCTGGTCGCCGGCCGGCAGCGTGATCCCCATGGTGGCGAGGAAGCTGCGCAGATTGGCCAGCTTCTCGTCCGAGGGCGGCGCATGCACGCGATAGACGCAGGGCGTGTGGCGGCGTTCCAGTTCCTCGGCGGCGGCGACGTTGGCCAGCACCATGAACTCCTCGATCAGCCGGTGGCTGTCGAGCCGCGGGCGCGGCTGCACGCTGAGCACGCGCCCGTCGTCGCCCAGCACCACCTTGCGCTCCGGCAGGTCGAGGTCGAGCGTGCCGCGGGCGATGCGCGCCGCCAGCAGCGAGCGGTACGCGGCATAGAGATGCGGCAACGGCAGGCCGAGGTCATCGCCGGCATCCTGGGCGCGCTGGACGTCCTCGTAGGTCAGGCGGGCGGCGCTGCGCATCAGGCCGCGGCCAAAGCGGTGCTCCGTCTTGCGGCCGGCGGCGTCGATCTGCATTTCGACGAACAGGCAGCCGCGCTCTTCCTGCGGACGCAGGCTGCACCAGCCGTTCGACAGCGCCTCGGGCAGCATCGGCACGACGCGATCGGGGAAATACACGCTGTTGCCTCGGGTGCGGGCGGCGTGATCGAGCGCGGAGCCGGGCTTCACGTAGTGTGCGACGTCGGCGATCGCGACGATCACGCGGAAGCCGGCATCGGTCGGTTCGGCGAAGACGGCGTCGTCGAAGTCGCGAGCGTCCTCGCCGTCGATCGTGACCAATGGCGTGTCGCGCAGGTCGGTGCGCCGGCCCAGCCCCACGCCACGCGCGCGGCCGGCCTCGGCGAGGGCGGGTTCGGGGAATTCCTGCGGGATGTCGTGGGTGTGGATCGCGATCAGGCTGACTGACCTGGCGTCGCCCATGCGCCCGAGGCGCTCGATGATGCGCGCCGGCTTCAGGCCGAACGCGTGGTGCGGCAGCGGTTCGGCCAGCACGATCTCGTCGGGTTCGGCACCGCCCTCGCTGCCGGCCGGCACGATCCACTCGGCCTTGGAGCGGCGGTCGGTCGGGATGATGCGGTTCTCGGTGCGGCCCCGCTTGAACACGCCCAACACGCGGCCGGGCGCATCGGTCAGCCGCTTCATGGTGCGGCCTTCGTAGCGGTCCGGCGTGCCGGGGCGGCTGTAGATGCGCTTGAGCCGCGCCAGCACGCGTTCGCCCGGCGCGAGGGCGGGGCGGCCCTTCAACTCCGGCTGCATCAGGATCTGCGGCGGCGGGCCGGCTGCGCTGTCCCAGCCGACCGGGCGGGCGACGGCGTCGCCGTCCGGGTCGGTGCCGATGACCTGCACGATTGCGGTTTCCGGCAGGCTGTCGCGGAACCGGCGCGGTTCGCGCGGCGGACGCTCGTCAGCAGCGGCACTATCCTGGGTGTCGGCGCGATCCTGGGGGGCGGCGCGATCCGGGGTGTCGGCACGGTCGCGACGGGCCTGCCGGCGCTTGGGCCAGCTTGTCACGCGGCGGCGGCTGCGCGACGGCGGCGGGCGATCCGGTTCCGGCCACCGGCGGGACGGAGATGATCGACCTGGGATGGCTTCACGGCGGGGGAGACCTCCTACGGGGCCAGACTGCCACAGGCGGCGCGGGCGGACGATGGTTTTTCTGCATGGTGCCGCTCGAAGCGGCACGTCGCGGCACGTCCCAAGAGATCGCCGGGGCATGCCGATGGCCCCGACCGTCACGAACATGCAAAAGAAACCCGTTACAGTGCGCCTTCCGAAACTGCCGAACAGGTGGAATTTCGTGCTGCAGGGGTGGCCGGACACCGCAGGACCACCGGTCCTCCAACCGAAGCAAGACACCACCCGTCCGAGGGCCAGTTGCCCGCACGCAACGTCCCGCAGCACGGCGTTTTCGTTCCAGGTCGTGTTGGGGGCCGGCGTCGTCTTCGGCGTGCCGTTCGGTCTGTTCTATCGGCTCATCCTGTTCCATTTCTATGTCCGAGGCAGCTTCCTGCTCGATACCGGCCTGCTGGCCTCGCTGATGTACCATGCCACGCCCGCCCTGAATTTGCCGCCCAGCCTGGGCGGCGAGAGCTTCTTTGCGTTCCATGTCGCGCCGATCCTGATGCTGGTGTCGGCGGCAAGTACGCTGCTGCCGTTCTCGATGCCGCAGGTATTCGCGGGTTTCGTGGGCCTCTGCCACGGATTGCTGGCCCTGGCAGTCTACTGGCTCCTGGTGGAAGGCCATGGCGGGCGGCGCGGTTGGCCCCTCGCGCTGGCCGTGCTGGCGTCCGTGGCCTTTGCCTGCAACGGATTGGCGCTGGATATCGCGCGCTTCCCGCACTTCGAGACATTCGCGGCCGCGAGCCTGCTGCTGTTCTTCGTCGCACTGGTGCTGGAACACCGGCTGGTCGCCGTCGCCTGCTTCCTGCTCGCCGTCGCGACGCGGGAAGATGTCGGGCTGCACGCCTTCGGCTTCCTGGCCGTATGGGCGACGGTGAACCGGTTCCGGCGCGTGCCATGGCGGGAAACCATCTGGATCGCCGGTTTCGCGATCGCCGGCCTCGCCTGGTCGGCCGCCTCGCTTCTGCTGCAGCACCGGGCCTTTCCGAACGCGTCGTCATTCGTGCGCGTCTATCTCGGCGATCCGCCCTTGTCCCATCTCAGCGCCCCGCTCGTGGCGACGCGCCTGGCCGGGTGGCTCTGGCTCCATCCGGCCATCATCCTGCCGGCCATCGCCGCCGCGATCTGGGCCAGGCGATCGCACAACCCCCACGTCATCGTCGGCTACGTGGCCTGTATCCCCTGGGCGTTGCTGCATGTGCTCGCCGCCTCCGAATTGGCCGGTTGGATGGTCGGCTACTATGGCTATCCATTCCTCGTCGCGATGGCGTGGCCCTGGCTCGCCGTCCGCATCCGCCGCCGGCAGGATCCGGCTGCACCGGTTCTGGCCATGCCGTCAGCCAGCCTGCTGGCAATGGTCGCGTTGAGCCTATTGCCATTGGGCCGGACGTACGATCCCGGCCGGATCAGCCTACCCGCGGCGTTCCTGCAGGCGCCCTCCGCGGCGCTGCAGGCGAGGACGGATCGCGGTATCGCAGCCATTGTCGCGGCACGGCCAGCCTTGGGGCGGCTCGTCGTGGACAACAGCGTGGCAGCACTGCGCCCGTGGGCCTTCGCGCGCACCGAGGTGGCGGGATGGTCCGATCAGCCGCCCGACACGGTCGTGTTCTTCTCGGAGGGCTTCGATGCCGAGAGGCTGCGCGCGGTCACCGACCTGCCAGGACACTACGCGATCCCGGGCACCGAACTCCGGATCTCGACCGACCGCCCAGCCCAGACGATGCAGGCGCTCGGTTTCACCCAGTCGGAGCGCGTGCAGGCTGGCTGGTAGCGCTCTCCGGCCAGGACGCGGGCGCACCGTCAGCCGCGGGTGGTGCGGGCACGATATGGGGGAAGTCCCGTCCCCGCCCCAATGTTAGCGCGTATGGGGCTCGTCCCGCGCAGAGCGGACGGAACCGCCTTCAGTCAGCCGCGTGCCGCCCTGCAGACTTGGCAGCCGGCTTCTTCGCAGCGGCTTTCTTCTTGGCCGCCGGCTTGGCCGCCTTTGCAGGAGCGGCTTTGGCCGAGGCTGCGGTGGCACGCACAGCCGGTGCCGTGCGCCGTTCTGCCCCCTCCGCCGCCGCGGCCTTCTTCGCAGCCGCCTTGCGCGGGGCCTTCGCGGGTGCCTCGCCGCTGGCTGGCGCGGCCGCCTTGGCCGGGGCCTTGCCCTTGCGCCCCGCGGCACCGCGCGGCTTCAGCGTCTTGCCCTTGTCGGCCAGCAGCGCCACCGCATCGTCCAGCGTGATGTCGTCCATCGACACCCCGCGCGGCAGGTTGGCCACCGTCTTGGCGTGCTGCACGTACGGCCCGAAGCGGCCCTTGCGCACCGAGACCAGTTCCTTGTCCTTGGGATGCGGCCCGATCGTGCGCACGCTCGCCAGCTTCTTCGCCAGCAGGTCCACCGCGCGGTTCAACCCCAATGCCAGCACGTTATCGTCGCGGTCGAGCGAGCCGAACACCGCACCCATCCGCACATAGGGACCGAACCGCCCGATGCCGGCCTCGATCTTCTCGTGGGTGTCGGGATGCTGCCCGATCTCGCGCGGCAATCCCAGCAGGCCGATCGCCTGGTCGAGCGTGATCTGCTCGCCGTCCATGCCGCGCGGCAGCGATGTCCGCTTGGGCTTGGGCGCTTTCTTATCCTTCTTGTCCTCGCCGTTCTCGCCCATCTGGACATACAGCCCGTACGGGCCGCGGCGGACGGTGATCTCCTCGCCGGTATCCGGGTGGTGGCCGAGGGCGCGCATGCCCTCTTTCAGCGTCTCGCCGCCCTCCTCGGAGGAGTCGATCGCGAGCCGGCGGGTGTACTGGCAGGCCGGATAGTTCGAGCACCCGATGAAACTGCCGTAGCGTCCCAGCTTCAGCCCCAGCCGCCCGGTGCCGCAGGCGGCGCAGACGCGCGGGTCCGATCCATCCTCCCGCGAGGGGAAGAAATGTGGACCGAGGTCCTGGTCCAGCGCCGCGATCACGTCGCTGATCTTCAGGTCGCGGGTCTGCTCGACCGCCTTGGAAAATTCATCCCAGAAATTATGCATCACCACGTGCCAGTCGAGCTGGCCGGCGGAGATGTCGTCGAGCTTCTCCTCCAACGCCGCGGTGAAGCCGGTGTCTACGTAATGCTCGAAGATGCTGACCAGGAAGGCGGTCACCAGCCGGCCGCGGTCCTCCGGGATGAAACGCCGCTTCTCCAGCCGGACGTATTTCCGGTCCTGCAGCACCGTCAGAATGGAGGCATAGGTGGAAGGCCGGCCGATCCCCAGCTCCTCCATCTTCTTCACCAGGCTGGCTTCCGAGTAGCGCGGCGGCGGCTGGGTGAAATGCTGGCTGGCGGCGACGTCGCCCCGCTTCAGCGGATCGCGCTCCGCCATCGGCGGCAGCATGCGGTTGTCTTCCTCGGCCGCGGCGCCCTCGGCGGTGTCGTCGGTGTCCTCCCGATACAGCTTCAGGAAGCCGTCGAATGCGACGATCGAGCCGGTGGCGCGCAGCTTCTGGCCTTTGGCGTCGGTGACCTCGACACTGACCTGGTCGAGTTCGGCCGACTGCATCTGCGACGCGACGGCGCGCTTCCAGATCAGTTCGTACAGCCGGCGCTGGTCGTGATTCAGGCCGGCGGCCACGCTTTCGGGCGTGCGGGTAACGTCGGTCGGGCGGATCGCCTCATGGGCTTCCTGGGCGTTCTTCGCGCGGCTGGTGTATTCGCGCGGGCCGGCCGGCAGGTAGTCGTGGCCGTAGACGTCTTTCACATGGTCGCGGATGCCGAAGATCGCCTCGCGCGCCATCTGCACGCCGTCAGTCCGCATATAGGTGATCAGGCCGGTGGTTTCGCCGCCGATATCGACGCCTTCGTACAGCCCCTGCGCCACGCGCATGGTCTGCTGCGCGCCGAAGCCCAGCTTGCGCGACGCCTCCTGCTGCAGCGTGGAGGTAGTGAACGGCGGCGGCGGATTGCGCTTGACCCGCTTGCGTTCGACCGATCCCACGGTGAACGCGCCGGCCTCGACGGCGGCTTTGGCCTTCAGCGCGAGCGCCTCGGTGTTCAGGTCGAACTGGTCGAGTCGCTTGCCGTCCAGGTGGGTCAGCCGCGCGGTGAACGGTGCGCCACCCGGCGTGGTGAACAGCGCCTCGATCGTCCAGTATTCCCGCGCCCGGAAGACCTCGATCTCGGCTTCCCGCTCGCAGACCAGCCGCAGCGCGACCGATTGCACGCGTCCGGCCGACCGGCTGCCGGGCAGCTTGCGCCACAGCACGGGGGAGAGCGTGAAGCCCACCAGGTAGTCCAGCGCGCGGCGGGCCATATAGGCCTCGATCAGCGGCTGGTCGAGGTCGCGTGGATGCGCCATCGCGTAGCGGACGGCGGTGCGGGTGATCTCGTTGAAGGTGATCCGGCGGACCTCGACGCCCTTCAGCGCGTGCTTGTCGGCCAGCATGGCCTTGACGTGCCAGGAGATCGCCTCGCCCTCGCGATCCGGGTCGGTGGCGAGATATAGGGTGCTGGCGCCCTTCAGGGCCTTGGCGATGGCGCTGACCTGCTTGTCGCCGCGGGCGTCCGACTCCCAGTCCATCGCGAAGTCCTGCTCCGGCCGGACGGAGCCGTCCTTCGGCGGCAGGTCGCGCACATGCCCGAAGCTGGCAAGCACGGTGAAACCGCCGCCCAGATAGCGGTTGATGGTCTTGGCCTTGGCAGGCGATTCGACGACGACAACGTCTGTCATGACTATACGAATGGTCCTACAATGCCGCCGCCAACAGCGTGACGCAGCCCCCCGGCAGCGCTTCTACGCGGCCGGCAAGCTCCAGTTCCAGCAGCACGGCTGCCACGGCGGACGGTGACAACTGGCAGCGCCGCACCAGATCGTCAACCGCCGTGGGTGCGGCGGACAGCAGAGCCAGCACGGTTTGGCGTGCATCGGGGGGGATTGCAGGGGCATCCGGGGGCGTTAGCGGGGCCTCCTGCGGCTGTTCCGCAACCATGCCGTGCGGCACCGCCGTGGGGAACGCGGGCAACGTGCCGAGTACATCCTCGGCGGTCTCCGCCATCAACGCACCCTGGCGGATCAGGTCATTGCCGCCGCGCGCCCGCGGGTCGAGCGGCGAGCCCGGCACGGCGAACACCTCACGCCCGGCTTCCTGGGCAATCCGCGCGGTGATCAGGCTGCCGGAGCGCAATGCCGCCTCCACCACCACCACGCCCAGCGACAGGCCGGCGATGATGCGGTTGCGCCGGGGGAAGTGGCGCGCCTGAGGGGCGGTACCGAACGGCGCCTCAGTGACGACGGCGCCGTTGGCGACGATCTGGTTCTGCAGGGCGACGTTTTCCTCCGGATAGGGCTGGTCGAGGCCGCCGGCGACCGCGGCGACGGTCCGGCCGGTGCGCATGGCGCCGACATGGGCCGCCGTGTCGATGCCGCGGGCGAGGCCCGACACCACCACGACACTACGCGCGAGGTCGCCGGCCAGCGCCTCCGCGATGCGCTGGCCGTTGGAGGAGGCGTTACGTCCGCCAACCATCGCAACCGCGCTGGCGGAGAGCAGGGCGGGATCGCCCAGCACGGCTAGACAGGGCGGCGCATCGTCCAGCAGCGCCAGCAATGGCGGGTAGCCGGGCGTGCCGAGGAACAGCAACCGTCCGCCCAGGCGGCGGGTCTGCTCGATCTCGTGCGCCGCCGCCTCCCGCGTCGACACCACGGGGGGCGCCGGGCGGCCGCCGGCACGGGCAAGCTGCGGCACGGCGTCGAGTGCCGCAGCCGGGGTGAGGTAACGCTCGAGCAGGCGGCGATAGGTGACCGGCCCGATGCCTTCGGTGCGGATGAGGCGCAGCCGGTCGAGAGCGTCGGCCGGGTCCGGCGTGGCAGGCATGGGCGCGGTCCTTCTGCACCGCCGGCCTGGCTGCCGACGGGCCAGCGCTACGCCCGGTGTGCGCTGCCCTGGCCGATGCGCGGTTCGGTCCCGGCCAGCAGGCGGCGGATATTGGCGTGGTGGCGGGCGTAGACCAACACAGCAATTGCCAACGCCAGCTTAACGAGGTCGTGGTCGGCGAGCCCCCACGCCAATAAAGGCGCCGCGGCGAACGACACCAATGCTGCCAGGGACGACAATTTCGCCAGTTTCGCGACGACCAGCCAGATCGCGCCGGCGGCGAGCCCGACCGGCCAGGCGGCGGCGATCAGCACGCCGTAGCTGGTGGCGACGCCCTTGCCGCCCTTGAAGCCGAGCCAGACCGGGAACAGGTGGCCGAGGACCGCGCCGATGCCGGCCCACAGTGCGGCCTGGTGGCCGGCCAGGGCGGCGGCGATCAAAACCGCGGCAGCGCCCTTCAGGCCGTCCAGCACGAGGGTCGCGGCGGCGAGGCCCCGACGGCCGGTGCGCAGCACGTTGGTCGCGCCGATATTGCCGGAGCCGACGCGACGGATGTCCCCCAGGCCGGCTGCGCTGGTCAGCAGCAGGCCGAACGGGATGGAACCGAGCAGGTAGCCGAGGAGGACGAAGGCGATGGGCGGCATGACAGACTCTCTGTGCGGCCGGGGGCCGGATGGTCGAGACCAGGATCAGGATATCGAGGCCAGCGGTAAGCGACCCAATCGTCGCCCACCACCTCCCTCTCGTCGACATGGCCGGGCTTGACCCGGCCATGACGACGAGAGGGACGTCGACTCACGCCCCCCTGGCGAACCGGTTATTGGTTGCCACCTGAGTGTCTGTCCAGCCACCCCCTCGCCCCGCACGGAGTTCCCGCATGCACGACGCGCAGACTGCCACCGCAATCGCCCCCAGGCCCGTGCTGCTGGCGGAATACCAGCCGCCGGCCTTCCTGGTGGACAGCGTGGCGCTGGGCTTCGTGCTGGACGAACATGCCGCCCGGGTGACCGCCCGCCTGGCGCTGCGACGCAACCCGGCCGCCCCGCCCAACGCGCCGCTGCACCTGGACGGCGAGGCGCTCACGCTGGTGCGGATCGCGCTCGACGGCCGCGAACTCACTCCCGTGGCCTACCGTCTGGAACCCGGCGCGCTGGTCATCGACACCCTGCCCGACAGCGCCATCCTGGAGATCGAGACCCGGATCGACCCGGCGGCCAACAGCGAGCTCTCCGGCCTTTATCTTTCCAACGGCAGCTACTTCACCCAGTGCGAGGCCCAGGGCTTCCGCCGCATCACGTATTTCCCCGACCGCCCGGACGTGATGGCGCGCTACACCGTCACGATCGAGGCCGACGCCGCCCGCATCCCCGTGATGCTGTCGAACGGCAACCCCGGACCGGTCGAGACCCTGCCGAACGGCCGCCATCGCGTGGTGTGGACCGACCCGCATCCCAAGCCCTGCTACCTGTTCGCCCTCGTCGCCGGCGACCTCGTCTCCCTGCAGGACCGCTTCACCACCAGCTCCGGCCGGGAGGTCGCGCTGGGCATCTATGTCCGCCGCGGCGATGAGGGAAGCTGCGCCCACGCCATGCACTCGCTGAAGACCTCGATGAAGTGGGACGAGGACGTGTTCGGCCTGGAATACGACCTCGACGTGTTCAACATCGCCGCAGTGTCGGACTTCAACATGGGCGCGATGGAGAACAAGGGGCTCAACGTCTTCAACACCAAATACGTGCTCGCGCAGCCGGAGACCGCGACCGACGGCGACTACCAGGGCATCGAGTCGGTCATCGCGCACGAGTATTTCCACAACTGGACCGGCGACCGGGTGACCTGCCGCGACTGGTTCCAGCTGTCGCTGAAGGAAGGCCTGACGGTCTATCGCGACCAGGAGTTCTCGGCCGACCAGGGCAGCCGCGCGGTCAAGCGGATCGGGGACGTGCGGATGCTGCGGGCGGCCCAGTTCCGCGAGGATGCCGGCCCGCTGGCGCACCCGGTGCAGCCGGCGAGCTATCTCGCGATCGACAATTTCTACACCGCGACGGTCTACAACAAGGGCGCCGAGGTCATCCGCATGATGGCCACCATCATCGGGCGGCAGGCGTTCCGCCGCGGCATGGACCTGTATTTCCAGCGCCACGACAACCACGCGGTGACGATCGACGACTTCGTTGCCGCCATGCAGGACGCGTCCGGCGTGGACCTGGAGCGGTTCAAGCTGTGGTACCATCAGGCCGGCACGCCGGAGCTGACGGTGTCCGACAGCTACGACCCGGCCGCCAAGCGCTACACCCTGACCATCGCGCAGCGCACGCCGCCGACGCCCGGCCAGCCGGACAAGCAGCCACTGGTGGTGCCGGTGGCGATGGGGCTGCTGGACGGCAACGGCCAGGAACTCCCGACCAGGCTCGCCGGCGAGGCCGCGGCGCACACCGGCACCCGCGTGCTGCTGGCCGATGCGGCGGAAAGCCGCTTCGTGTTCGAGGATGTGGCCAGCCCGCCGGTGCCCTCGCTGCTGCGCGGCTTCTCCGCCCCGGTGAAGCTGCTGGGCGTCACGCCCGAACGGCTGACCTTCCTCGCAGCGCACGACGCCGACCCGTTCGTGCGGTGGGAATCCGGCCAGCAATACGCCACCCAGGCGCTGCTCCGCATGATCGCCGCCCGCCACAACGGTGCGGCACCCGAGGTCGATCCCGCCCTGGTCGACGCCATGGCCGCCACGCTCGGCGCAGCCGGCACCGACCCGGCCTTCGTCGCCGAGGCGCTGTCGCTGCCGGGCGAGGCCTTCCTCGCCGACCAGATGCCGGTCGCCGACGTCGATGCGATCCACGCGGTGCGCAACCAGACCCGCCTCGCGATCGGCGCCGCCCTGCGCGACGCACTGCGCGCCACCTATGAGCGGCTGACCGACACCGGCCCGTACGCGATCGATGGCGCCTCGATCGGCCGGCGGTCGCTGCGCAACACCTGCCTGGCCTATCTGGCGGCCGGCGGCGATGCCGAGGGCATCCGGCTGGGCAAGGCGCAGTTCGACGCGCAACGGAACATGACCGACGTGCTCGCCGCGCTGAGCGTGCTGTGCGCGGTCGACTGCCCGGAACGCGCCGCGGCGCTGGCGGCCTTCCATGCCGCCTGGCACGGCGATGCGCTGGTGCTCGACAAGTGGTTCGCGATCCAGGCGATGTCCCCGCTGCCGGACACGCCCCGCGCGGTGCGCGCACTGGCCGACCATCCGGACTTCGACCTGCGCAACCCGAACCGGGTGCGCGCGCTGGTCGGCAGCTTCTCGGGCGGGAACCAGGTACGGTTCCATGACGCCTCGGGCGCGGGTTACCGGTTCCTGGCCGACACCATCCTCGCCCTCGACCCCATGAACGGCCAGGTCGCCGCCCGTATGGTCGCCCCGCTCGGGCAGTGGCGCCGGATGGACCCGGCATGCCAGGCGCTGATGCAGCAGGAACTGCGGCGGATCCTGGCGCTGCCGGGTCTGACCACCAACACCTATGAGATCGCGTCGAAGAGCCTGCCGTAAGGCGGGCCGGCCGCTGCCGGAGGCGTGGCTGCGGATGAGGTGCTTGCGGCACGGCAGCAAAGCTGAAGTGGAACGCCAAGGCGCCAAGACACCAAGGGGTCTGGACCAGGACGTGGAGTGAACCCCATGGGTGAGACACGCTGGCTAAAGCGGTTTCAGGCCGACCGGAAAACCGCTATGGCCCACCGGGCGCCGCCCCCCCACGTCATTGCCGAGCTTGACCCGGCAACCCATTCCGCACCGCCGGTGCCTGTGGGGATTGCCGGGTCAAGCCCGGCAATGACGCTGGGAGAGGTGCCCCGCGGCCGATTCCAGTCTCGTGAAAGTGCTCTGAGGCTCGTTCTCCCTTCACACCAACGGGCCTTGGCCGCGTGTCTCACCCATGGGGGTCATTCCAGTCGTAGAGTACCGATCCATCCGGCGATGGCATGTCCGAGGACAGCCGTGAGATGGCTTCGACCCCTTGGCGTCTTGGCGTTGACCTGAACAACCGACGCCATCTGGCACCAGCCTGCCCCCGTGGGCAGCGCCGCACCACTCGACAGGGCAAACAAACCCGTACCGACGAAACACGGCCAGGCCAGCCCCCTCGATCGGCCGTTTCGGGCGATTGCCCGACACGCCTCCGGCCCCATCTGGTTGATCCAGGTCAACGACGCTACCACCATGCGCTGGCAGAGACACGGTCCTGCCTGCGCAGATTGCGAGCATCCTGAATGGAGTTCGTCACGAAATGAAAAAGATTCTGAACGAACCGTCCGCCTATGTCGATGAAATGCTTGACGGCCTGACGCTGGCCCATCCGGAATTCTACCAGCGCGTGGCGAAGCGCGTGATCAAGCGCCCGGATGCGCCGATCAAGGGCAAGGTCGGCATCGTGTCCGGCGGCGGCTCCGGGCATCTGCCGGTCTTCACCGGCTATGTCGGGGCCGGCCTGCTCGATGCCTGCGCCATCGGCAACGTGTTCGCCTCCCCCTCGGTCGACGACATGGCGACCGCGATCCGCGCCGCCAATGGCGGGGCCGGCGTGCTGCGCCTGTACGGCAACTACGGCGGCGACGTGATGAACTTCGACATGGCCGGCGACATCGCCGAGATGGAGGACATCGAGACCACCTCCGTCCTGGTCGCCGACGACGTCGCCAGCGCGAAGTCCGATGAGCGCGAGAAGCGGCGCGGCGTGGCCGGCATGGTCTACGCCTACAAGATTGCCGGCGCCGCGGCGGATGCCGGATTGCCGCTCGCCGAAGTCACCCGCCTCGCCCAGAAGGCCGCCGATGCGTGCCGCACGATCGGCGCCGGGTTGTCGGCCTGCACCGTGCCGCAGGCGGGCAAGCCGACCTTCTCGATCGGCGAGGACGAGATGGAAATGGGCCTGGGCATCCACGGCGAGCCCGGCGTCTGGCGCGGCAAGCTGAAGCCGGCGGACGCCATCGCCGAGGAAATGCTGGGGCATCTGCTCGCCGACCGGCCGATCAGGTCGGGCGACCGGCTTTCGGTGCTGGTCAACAGCCTCGGCGCCACGCCGCCGGAGGAACTCTATATCCTCTACCGGTACATCGCGCCGGTGCTGCAGGCCGCCGGCGCCGAGATCGTCATGCCGCTGGTCGGCCGCTACGCGACCTCCATGGAGATGGCCGGGGTTTCGGTCACGCTCTGCGCGCTCGACGCGGAGCTGGAGCCGCTGCTGCTGGCACCGGCCTCCTGCGCCTTCTGGACGGTATGACCGCCATGGCCCTGACGACAGAGACGCTCCGGACCGCCGGCAGCCGGCTGGCTGCAGCGGCCGACACACTCGCCCCCGAACTCAACACGCTGGACGGGCAGATCGGCGACGGCGACCTTGGCGTCACGCTGCAGCTTGCGACCGGCGCCATGGCCGAAGTGCTGCTGGGGCTGCCGGACGATGTCGGCCTCGCGTTCATGCAGTGCGCGCAGGCCGTCACCCGCGCGGCGTCGTCGAGCTTCGGGACCCTGTTGGCAACCGCGCTGATGAGCGCGGCGAAGGCCACCAAGGGCCGCACGGACGTGCCGTGGACGGACATCCCCGCGCTGCTGGCCGGTGCCATCGCGTCCATCAAGCAGCGCGGCAAGGCCGACCTGGGCGACAAGACGGTGCTGGATGCGCTGGAGGCCGCGCGCCTGGCCACCGACGGCCTCGACGACCCGGCAGCCCAGCTCGCCGCCGCCGACGCAGCGATCGCCGAGGCGCTTGAGGCCTTCTGCGGGCGGCCCAACAAGGTTGGCCGCGCGCGGATCTGGGCGGACCGGACCATCGGCCTGGATGACCCCGGCATGGTGGCACTGAAGCGCATCGTCGAGAGCCTGCGGGGCTGACCGGCGTCCCGCGCGGAACGGCCGCCGGGGCACTGGCCGTCCGCCGCCGGACATCGGTCGCCGGCTGATTTGGAACCGAGCGAAACAGCCGGTAAGCCGTAGCGCGAGACAACGCGAACGGGAGAAATTCCGGTACGCCGGAGGAATGGCCATGCGCCTGCGCAACATCGACCTGAACCTGCTGGTGGTCTTCGAAGCGCTCCAGGCACAGCGCAGCGTCTCCAATGCCGCCGAGCAGCTCGGTTTGACGCAATCGGCGGTGAGCCATGCCCTGCGGCGGCTGCGCGCGACGTTCGGCGACGAGCTGTTCATCCATGGCAAGGCGGGGCTTGAACCGACCCCGCGCGCGGCGGAAGCCGCCGACACGATCCGCATTGCCCTCGAACAGATCGAGCGGGCGGTCGGCCAGGCCGCGCCGTTCGACCCCGCCACTGCGACCCGCAGCTTCAGCCTGCGCATTTCAGAATACGTCTCGAGCCACCTGCTGCAGCATCTCTGTCCGTTCCTGCAGCGGGAAGCGCCGGGCATCCAGCTTCGAGCGACGCATTTCACCGGCGCCCCGCGCGACAACGAGATCGTCGGGGACGAAATCCATGTCAGCTTTGGGACGCAGACGCGCAACCACACGCACTACAACCGATTGCGGGTCGTCTCGGAGAATTTCGTCGTGGTGATGCGCCGGAGCAATCCGGCCGCCGCCACGCCGCTGACGCTGGCCGGCTATATCGCGCTCAACCACGTCAAGGTCTCGGGCACGATCGGCACCAACATGATCGACGACGCGCTGGCCCGCCTGGGGCTGCAGCGGCACGTGGTCTTCCAGGTCCCGACATGGCGCGATGCCTGCCATATTGCCGGCGAGTCCAACCTGGTCGCGGCAATGCCCGCACGCTGGGCCATGGAATCCGGTGCGCTCGGCAGCGCGGCCGAGGGCGCGGGTTCGGCATCCGGTCGCTATCACATCGAGCCGCTGCCGCTGGACGGCATCGTCTTCGCGATCGACCTGCTGTGGCAGCCCCGCTACGACGCCGACGCCGGCCACGCATGGCTGCGTGCCGCGATCGCCGAGCAGTTTCGTACCACGGCACCGCCGACCCGCTGACCTCGGCGCGATCGCATTCCACGCCCGCCGTTGTGGGCGGCGACAAGTCCACCATGCAGTACTGCTTAACCTCCATGAATGCCATTCATGTGGAGGATGAGAACTATGATCTATGGCGCCGCGCGCCGTGCCGCTACCCTACTTGAATAAATGCCAAATGATGCCATGGGAGGCAATGTGATGACCGGGAAGCGTCGCTACTTCGTTTATAGTGGTCTTTTCCTGTTGATGTTCATCAGTTACATCGATCGGATCAATCTCTCCGTCGCGGCCAAGAATATCGCCGATGCGTACAATCTTTCGCCCATCCAGCTCGGGTATATATTCTCGGCCTATCTCTGGACCTACCTTGTCCTGCTGATCCCGATGGGTCTGGCGGTCGATCGTTTCGGCGGGCGCACGATATCCTATGCCAGCCTCGCGGTCTGGTCCCTTGCGAGCATCTGGACCGGCCTTGCAACCACCTACGTGGTGCTGTTCCTCTCCCGCCTCGTGCTTGGCGTCGGCGAGACCTCCACCTACCCGGCAGGTGCCAAGATCATCCGCGAATGGGCCCCGCCCAGTGAGCGTGGGATCGCCACCGCATTCCTTAACACCGGCGCCCATGCCGGCCTGTGCTTCGGGTCCGTGCTGGTCGGCTGGCTGATCGTCGAATTGGGCTGGCGCGAATCCTTCTACATCACAGGCGCAGCGGGCCTTGTTCTGGCCGCTGTCTGGTTCCTTTACTATCGGCGGCCGGACGAGGCGTCGTGGCTTGGGGATGCAGAGCGGCGCTACATCCAGGGTGCGGTCAAGGAGACCCATGAGAGTACCGGGATCAGCACGGGCCTGGCACTGAAGAGCCTGGTGCGCAGCCGCTCCATGTGGGCGCTGGCGCTGACCCAGGGTTGTGCCGGCTACACCCTGTACCTGTTCATGACATGGCTGCCGAACTACATGGCGACCGCCCGCGGCATGGACGTGCTGAAGAGCGGCCTGTTCTCGGCCATCCCCTACGGCAGCGCGGTGGTCATCGGCCTCGGTCTCGGTTGTGTCAGCGACCGCTTGCTGAAGCGCTCGGGTAGCACCCCGGCCGACCGGCGCAAGCTGATCGCCACGCTCCTTGTGCTGTCCTCGGTCATTCTGCTTACGCCGCTCGTGAGCTCGATCTGGGTGGTGGTCGGACTGATGAGCATCTCGCTGGGCTGCGTCGGCACGGTCATGGCGCTGGACATCGCGTTGACGACCGACCTGCTGACCGATGGCCGCTGCAACGGCGTGGCCGTCAGCCTGCTGATCCTCGGCGGCAACACCTTCGGCATCGCCGCCCCGATCGTGACCGGCTACATCGTTGCCGCCACGCACGGGTTCTCCGGCGCGTTCATCATCTCCGGCGTGCTCCTGCTGACCGGCACTGTGATCATCATGCTCGGCGCACGCCACCCGATCGAGATCAATGTGTCGCACACACCGGCCGACACCATGTCCCTCGAAACCGTCTGAGCGGGCGGGGGCTGTCATGAACGAGTTCGTTGCAATCGCTGACCGTCTCGTCCCGGTCGACTACGGCGAACGCCTGCGCGCCGGCATCCTGGTGCCGTCGGGCAACGCGGTCGCCGAACCCGAGATCAGGGCAATGCTGCCGAACGGGGTGTCGGCCCTGGTCACCCGCCTGCCGTTGCGCGGCAGTTCCGAACCGGAACTGCTGGCCATGCTCGACGGCCTGGAGACGGCCGCCGGCCTGCTGCGGGATGCCGGCGTCGGGGTGATCGTGTTTCACTGCACGGCGGTTTCCACCTTCGCGCCGCACCTCGCGGGGGACATCCGCAGTCGCATCTCGCGGGCCACCGGCGTCCCTGCCTTCGCCACCTCGGACGCGATCCTCGCCGCCTGCACCGCCCTCAAGGCCAGGCGCGTCTCCCTGCTCACGCCGTATATCGAGCCGGTGCACAAACGGGAGATCGCGTTCCTGACCGGGGCCGGACTCAAGGTGGTCGACGATGCCTGCCTCGGGATCGATACCAACGATGCGATGGCCAAATTGCCACCGCAGTACCTGCTGGATTGGGCAAGCCGCACCCAACCCTCCACGTCAGGCGCCGATCTATGCTTCCTGAGTTGCACAGCCTTGCGATCGGCACCCGTCATTGCGGCGCTTGAAGCCCGTACAGGCCTGTCCGTGCTCACCAGCAACCAGGCGATGGCCTGGTACCTTCTGCGCGCGGCAGGCCTGCCTGATGCCGCGCCGGGATTCGGTCGCCTGTTCGATTGTGCAGCAGGCCTCCAACTCCCGAAGAGCAGCGATTTTTAAAGGAGCCGAAACCATGTCCCAACATGCCAACATGCCAGAAATCCGCCGCGCGCCGCAGAACATGCGGTGGCCGGGCGATCGCAATGTCGCAGTCGTCTTCAACGTTGCCTATGAAGTCTGGTCGGAAGGCGCCGTCTCGGCGATCGGCCCGATGGGCAACCCGATGCGCGGCGACATCTTCGACGCCAACGCGGACACCTATGGGCGCTACGGTGCCGCCACCGGCATCCGTCGGCTGATGGGTGTGCTGGCGCATGCCGGTATCACAGGGAACGTGTTCACCTCCGGCGTGCTCGCCGAACGCGATCCCGACCAGGTCCGCGCCGTTGCGAAGGCGGGCCATGAGATCGTGACGCATGGCTATGCGCAGGACCTGATCCCCGCCTCGCTGTCGGCCGAACAGGATGAGGATTACATGCGTCGCGCCACGCAGGGCCTCGCCAGCGTGACCGGCACGCATCCGTCCGGCTGGATCAGCCCCCGCGCCACGGCCTCCGTCGACACGATGCGCCGCCTGGTTCGCCATGGCTACAAATGGCAGGGCGACTCTCTCGATACCGACCTGCCCTACCTGCAGAAGTTCGAGGAAGGCGACCTGGTCGCAGTGCCCCTCAGCATCGAGGTCAACGACCTGGCACACTCCATGCGCTTCGGCCGTACGCCGCGGCAATTCGTGGAGCTGTTCGACGACGCCCTCAGCCACATGCTTGCGAATACCAAGGACGTGGTCATCCTCGACGTGCTCGTCCACAGCCATTGCTACGGCCGGCCGGCCGGCGCCTGGGCCTATGCCGAGATCGCCGAGAAATGTGCCGGGCGGAAGGACATCTGGATCACCACCCGCGGCAAGATCGCCGACCACTTCCTGAGCCAGATCTGAACGCTGCTGCGTAAGACTTTTGAAGTAGCCGCCTCACGGATCCTGGACTCCACACCTGGCTCCAGGATCCGTGAGCAAAAGCGACGACCGTCCGATGTGTGGCTCGCATCGGCGAACACACAGCACAGGCAATGGAAGCCTCAGTCTTCCTGAATAACCGGCAATCGGGCGGCGACCGATCGTTTATTGGCCAAGCTGTGACGGCGAGCGTCGCCCTGCCGCCGAACGACCCCCACGAAGACCTTTGAGTATACAGGATGTCACGCCATGCTCAGTCCCACCACCAAGGGGGTTTATGCCATCGCCCCCACGCCCTTCCTTGAAGACGGGCGCATCGATTTTGCCAGCATCGGCCATATCTCCGAGCTCTATGCCGCCGCCGGATGCACCGGCATCACCGTGCTCGGCATCATGGGCGAAGCGTTGAAGCTCGACGCCGACGAAGCCGTAGAGGTCACCCGCGCGTATATCCGCGCCACGACGCTGCCGGTGGTGGTCGGGGTCTCCTCACCCGGCTTTGCCTCGATGAAGGCGCTTGCCCGATCCGCGATGGACCTGGGTGCCGCCGGCGTCATGATATCGGCGCAGCCCAGCCTGCGGACGGATGACGACGTCATCAATTATTTCCGCAATGCCGCGGAGGCGATCGGCGCCGACACCCCCTGGATCGTCCAGGATTATCCGCTGACCACCAACGTCAAGATGACCGCCAGCGTCATCGAGCGGATCATCACCGACAACCCCAACTGCAAGATGCTCAAGGCCGAGGATTGGCCGGGCCTCGACAAGCTAACGGCGCTCCGGCAATCCAAGTCGGAGCGTATCCGCGATATCCCGATCCTGTGCGGGAACGGCGCGCTATTCTTGGACTTCGAAATGGAGCGTGGTGCCTCGGGATCGATGACCGGCTACGCCTTCCCCGAAATGCTCGTCGATGTGGTGCGCTTCCACCAGGAAGGGCAGCGCGACGCCGCGCACGATCTGTTCGACGCGCATCTTCCGCTGCTGCGCTATGAGCAGCAGCTTGCGATCACGCTTGCGGTGCGGAAATACGTTATGCAGCGGCGCGGCATGATCGCGAGCGCCGCGCAGCGCAAGCCGGGCAGTGCACTCACGCCCAAAGCCCGGGCCGAGGTGGACTACCTGCTCAGCCGCCTCGCCCGGCTGGATCCGAACGCGCGGCCGTTCGCGGCCTAGCGCCCTCCGTCAGGGCGGCCGGCCACTCCCGGCCGCCTGCCCCCGCCATACGTGCTGATGCGATGCCACTGCTGTGCCCCCAAGGCGAAGCGGTGGCATGCCTCAGCCTGATCGCGGGCCGGCACGGTCCGGTCCGGCTGCATGCCACATTGGAGCGGATGCTGGATTGAAGCGGATGCTGGATTGAAGCGGATGCTGGCCGATGACGGCGCCAGCCGGCTGGATCAGGGTGGACTGTCCGCCGCCCGCGCTGATCGTGGAATTCCTTGAGATCGTGGAATCCCTTGGAAGGATGGTGGGTGCGACAGGGATTGAACCTGTGACCCCCGCCGTGTGAAGGCGATGCTCTCCCGCTGAGCTACGCACCCATCCCACAAGGGCGGGCTTGATAGGCGGGCGGGATTGGCAGTGTCAAGCCGTCTCCACCCCCGGCTTGCCGACCGCGCCATGGCGTCCGACCGCCGTCCTCCCTGCCGCCCTCCTTGTGGCGCCACGCGCCGAGGCCGTGCTACGCACATTTCAACCAGCCCCTCCGAGCGGAGTGCCGCGCGTGGATCAACCGACGCTGTTCGTCACCGCTGCCGTTTCCCTGGCGCTGAGCGGCAGCCTGCTCGGGATCGCACGGCCGCCGGGTCGGCACCTCGATCCGCTGACGCTGTGGGCACTGGGCATGCTGTGCGGGGCCATCGGGTTGCTGCTCGCGATCACCCCCGGCCCGGCGATTGTCGGCACCGACCTCGCCCGCGGCATGCTGCTGCTGGGCATCGGCGTGTCCTGGATCGCCGCGTGTGGCTTCGCCGGCGTGCGGACAAAGCCGACGATGGCAGCAGCGGGCGTCGCGGTGTGGCTGGTCGCGCTGCGGTTCCCGCCGTTCGACGCCGCGGGAGGGCCGCAGCTCGCGCTGTCCTGCACGATCGGCGGCGCCTACACGATCGCCATCGCCCTGGCGCTCCGTCATGTCGAGCCGCTGCGTGCCCGCCGCCCCGCGCTGCTGCTGCTGGCCATCCACGCGGCGCTTTACCTGGTGCGCGCGGCCCTCGCCGCGACGGCCCTCGATACCGGCCACGACACCGCCCTGACCACGATCATGCTGCTGGAGGCGCAGGTCCACACCATCGCCATGGCCTTCCTGCTGCTGGCGATGACCAACGAACGAGCGGAGCGCCGCGGGGCCGAAGCGCTGGCCGAGGCGCAAAACGCGGCCGAGGCCCGCAGTCGGTTCCTCGCCCAGCTCAGCCACGAAATCCGCACCCCGCTCAACGGCATGCTTGGCCTCGCCCAGCATCTCCGCCGCGACACCCAGCCTGCTGGCCATGCAGCGGCAGCAGGTCGAGACGCTGGAGGCTGCTGGGCGGCATCTGCTCGCGATCGTCAACGACACGCTGGACCTGGCCAGGATCGACGCCGGCCAGGTCGAGCTGGTGTTTCGCCCGTTCAGCCCGGCGGTCGCGGCCGAGGACTGCCTGTCGCTGGTGCGCGCAGCGGCGGTGGACAAGTGCATCGCGCTGCGGCTGTCGATCGATGCGGCGGCACCGGCGATGGTCTCCGGCGACAGTACGCGGCTGCAGCAAATCCTGCTGAACGTGCTGTGGAACGCGCTGAAGTTCACGCCGGATGGCGGGCGCGTGGCGTTGTGGGTCACCATGGCCGGCGGCCTGCGGTTCGAGGTCAGCGATACCGGCCCCGGCATTTCCCAGGCGTCATGGGAGCGGCTGTTCAAGGACTTCAGCATGCTCGATCGGTCGCTCGGAGGGACCGGCCTCGGCCTGGCGATCTCGGCCCGGCTCGCCGCCCGGATGGGAGGGCGCCTGGGCTACCATCCCGGCCCGCACGGCACCGGTAGCCTGTTCCGGCTGGACCTGCCCTGGCACGCGACCGCGCCTGTGGCGGCCGTACCTGGGGCGCCGGCACAGGCCAGGCCGGCACCGGAGGCAAAGCTGGAGACACCTCCCGCAAGCGTGGGGCTGCATTTGCTGGTGGTCGACGACGTGGCGGCGAACCGCTTCCTGCTGCAGGCCATGCTGACCGCGGACGGCCATCGCGCGACCGAAGCGGCGAGCTACGCCGAGGCGTTGACCTACCTGGGTATGGAGCGGTTCGACGGCGTGCTGCTCGACCTGCGCATGCCTGGCATCGATGGGTTGGAGACCGCACGGCGCATCCGTGCGCTGAACGACCGCATCACTGCCGCGACCCCGCTGATCGCGGTCTCGGCGGATAATGCGCCCGAGACGCTGCAGGTCTGCCTCGCGGCCGGCATGGTCGGGCTGGTCACCAAGCCGATCGAACGCCCGGCGCTGCTGGAGGAATTGCAGGGCTTGGTGTTGCGCCGTGCGCGGCTGGTGCCCAGTGCATAGGGGACGCCTGAGGCGTGGGGGTCGCCAACGCCGTCGTCTTCGGTAAACTGGGCGCGACAGCAAGAGGCTTCGATGACCGCGACTCGTCTACGCATCGGCATTGCCGGCGCGGGCCATTTCGGCCGCTACCATGCCTTGAAGGCCGCTGCCTCGGAGCGTGCGCGGCTGGTCGGCGTGTTCGACCCCGATACCGAACGGGCGAAGACCGTCGGGTGGGAGGCCGGGGTGCCCGAAATGGCGTTCGAACCCCTACTGGCCGGGATCGACGCGCTGATCGTCGCGGCGCCGGCCGAGGCGCACCATGCGCTGGCCGCCGCCGCGCTGCGGGCCGGCAAGCACGTGCTCGTGGAAAAGCCGATCGCGGCCACGCTGGAGCAGGCCGACGAATTGGCCGCGCTGGCGACGGAGCGCCGGCTGGTGCTGCAGGTCGGGCACCTGGAGCGGTTTTCCGCCGCCTTCCGCGCGCTTGAGGGAAGGGCCGGCGCGCCGCTCTACATCGAGGCGACGCGCATCGCCCCGTTCAAGCCGCGTGGGACGGACGTGTCGGTTATCCTGGACCTGATGATCCACGACCTCGACCTCGTGCTGGCCTTGGTGGACAGCCCGATCGAGAGCGTGGACGCGGTGGGGGCGCCGGTCGCCAGCCCGCGTGAGGACATCGCGAATGCCCGCATCCGGTTCGAGAACGGCGCGGTGGCGACGATCACCGCCAGCCGGATTTCCCCGCGCACGGAGCGGCGGATGCGGATTTTCGCGCAGGACGCCTACCTGGCGGTGGATTTCGCGGCCCGCAAGCTGACGGTGATCGGGCGGGAGCGTGGCCTGCCGGTGCCGGGTGTGGCCGGCTTCAGGATGGAAGAGGTGTCGTGGAAGGACCACGATTCGCTCGCCGCGGAACACGCCGCGTTCGTCGCATCCGCGTTGGATGGCTCGCCAGTGCTGGTGGATGCCGCGGCCGGACGGCGCGCGCTGGCGGCGGCGCTGGCGGTGGGCGACAGCATGAAGGCCTCGCAGGCGCGGATGACCGCGACCGGGTTGATCCACATCGGCTGAGACCGGGCGAGCTCGCCTACAGCAGCGCCAGCACCGCCTCGGCCGCGGCCTCGGACGGCAGCAACCCGCCGGGCGGACGCAGGGCAGCGAGCGGTGCGGCGACCGCGGCACGCTGGGCCTCTGCGACGGCCGAGTCGGTCAGCAAGCCGTTCAGCACCCAAGCCAGCCGCTCGGGCGTGCAGTCGGCCTGGATCAGCTCCGGGATCAGTTCACGGCCGGCGATCAGGTTCAGCACTGAGACGTATTTCACCTTGACCAGCCGCGTCGCGATCATCGCCGTCAGCGGGTTCACCCGGTAGGTCACCACCATCGGCACCCCCGCAAGTGCCAGTTCCAGCGTCGAGGTGCCGGATTTGGTCAGCGCGGCAGCCGAGGCGGCGAACGCGTCGTGCTTCTCCTCGGTCTCGCTGACCAGGATCGGCGACACCGGCCACGAGGCCGTGCCGGCGTGCACGGCTTCCGCCACCGTCCGCGCCACCGGCACCACCGGCACCAGCCCGGCCGGCAGGCGCTTCAGCGTCTCGCCCAGGATCGGCAGCAGGCGGGAGACCTCGGTGCGGCGGCTGCCCGGCATCACGGTCAGGATACGCGCGTCCTCTGCCAGGCCGTGGCGGGTGCGGAACCGGGCGGCATCGCCGGTCTCGGCGCCGCTCTCCAGGACCGGGTGACCGACAAACACCGCGGGCAGGTTGTGGCCGGCAAAATAGTCCGGCTCGAACGGCAGCAGGCACAGCAGGCGGTCCCACAGGCCGGGATAGTGCTTCACCCGGCCCTCCCGCCAGGCCCAGACCTGGGGCGCGACGTAATGCACGCGGGGAATTCCGAGCGGGGCGATGGTGCGGAGGATGCGGTGGGTGAAGCTGGGGGAGTCGATCGTCACCACCACGTCGGGACGGCGGGCGGCGATGTCCTCGGCCGTCTGGCGCAGCCGCGCCCGCAGGCGCCGCAGTTGCGGCAATACCTCCAGCAGCCCCATCAGCGCCAGTTCGCGCATCGGAAACAGGCTGGCGAGGCCCTGCGCCGCCATGGCTTCTCCGCCGATGCCCGCGAATTCGATGTCCGGACGGCGCGCGGCGATCGCACGCATCAGGCGGGCGCCGAGGACGTCGCCGCTCTGCTCGCCGGCGATCAGGTAGAGCAATGTCATTGCGCGGCCGGTTGGTTCAGCGTCATATCGACAGGAGATAGAATCTCCCCCTCCCCTTGAGGGAGGAGGTTGGGGGGAGGGGGCCAACCAGCACCGTCAGTAGCCGTGGGCCCCCGCCCCCCAACCCCCACCCTCAAGGGGAGGGGGAGAAGTGCCATCCCGTTACCCATCGACAGACACCCGGAAGCTCTCGATCACCATGTTCGCCAATAGCTTACGAGCCATTTCCTCGGCCTCGGCCCGCGCCTTGGCGGGGTCGGTCTCGGCCAGTTCCAGCTCGATCACCTTGCCGGCGCGCACATCCTGCACGCCCTTGAAGCCCAGCGTCTCCAGCGCATGGGCGATCGCCTTGCCCTGCGGATCGAGCACGCCCGTCTTCAGCATCACGGTCACAACGGCCTTCACTGCATGATCTCCGGCCCTTTGAGGTCGCGCATCCCCGCCTCCGGCAGGATGCCGAGGCGCTTGGCGACCTCCTGGTACGCTTCCTCGACCTTGCCCAGGTCGCGGCGGAAGCGGTCCTTGTCCATCTTCTCGTTCGTCTTGCTGTCCCACAGCCGGCAATTGTCCGGGCTGATCTCGTCGGCCAGCACGATCCGCATCTCCTCATTCTCCCACAACCGGCCGAATTCCAGCTTGAAGTCGACCAGCGTGATGCCGACGCCGAGGAACAGTCCGGTCAGGAAGTCGTTGATTCGCAGCGTCAAAGCGACGATGTCGTCGAGATCCGCGGTGCTCGCCCAGCCGAAGCACGTGATGTGCTCCTCGGACACCATCGGGTCCTTCAGCGCGTCGTTCTTGTAATAGTACTCGATAATCGAGCGCGGCAGGCGGGTCCCTTCCGGAATATTCAGCCGCTCCGACAGGCTGCCGGCCGCCACGTTGCGGACCACGATCTCCAGGGGCACGATCTCGACCTCCCGGATCAGCTGCTCGCGCATGTTCAGGCGCCGGACGAAATGGGTCGGGATGCCGATCTCGCCCAGGCGCATCATCAGGTATTCGCTGATCCGGTTGTTCAATACCCCTTTGCCGGTAATGATGCCCTTTTTCTGGGCATTGAACGCGCTGGCATCGTCCTTGAAGTACTGCACGAGCGTGCCTGGTTCCGGCCCCTCGAACAGGATTTTCGCTTTGCCTTCATATAACTGACGGCGGCGGGCCATCGCGGTTCCCCTTGGCGGTCCGCCCGTAACGGGCGGCGGGGGCGGGTATAGCAGCGGTGCCCCGGGACACAAAGGCCGCGGTCCGATGCTGCTTTCGAGGGCAGGCTAGACCGGACGGAACGGCGCCGCATGCGGGCGGCCGGCGGCGAACAGCCAGATCGGCGGCGCATCGGCCGGCAGCGCGACCAGGGAGGCACAGACCGTGCCGAACCCGCCCCTCGGATCGATGTCGAGCTGGGACTGCGCCCCCCCGCCCCGATCCCCCAACAGCGCCGGCCAGTCGTGCCACCCCCCCGGTTCGGGCGGCGTTGCGGCCCGGAACCGCGGCAAATGACGAGCGATTCTAGGGCTTTGCAGGTCATTCGGGTCGTGCGCCGTGACCATGTGCAGGCCTGCCGGCAGGGGCTCCACCACCGGCCTCCCCTGCCCCGTCCCCCGCACGAACAGGGCGCCAGCCGCGTCGGCGATCACCATGTTGAAGCCACGCCAGAGGCCGGCATCCAGCGCTGCGATGGCCTGCGCGCCGGCCGCAGCGGTGGGCTGCGAGACAGCCAGGATCGGCAGCGCGCCGCGGCTGCGCTTGCCGGCCTCGGGCCCCAGCGTGCCGGGCCGGTTGAGCACCGCCGCCACCACGCCCGAGGGGCCCAGCGCCATCCAGGTGCCCCCGGCACTGCGATCCCGCCCCCCGATCACCCCCGGATGCTCCGGCCACCAGGCAGCAGGCGGGTCCCAGGCGCGGTCGACCCGCTCGTCGCGGTTGGCGGCGAGGGCGACCGGCCAGCGATGGCCAGGGCGGATCAGGACGACGACGGTGCACACGCCTTCCAGCATGACCGAGGCGCCTCGGAAGACAATCCGCGCGCAGCACCCGCGACGCAGCACTGGCATGCACCGGGGGCTGGGAGGCCGGCGCGCGGCATCCCAATATCCGGTACCATTCCGGGACCGGATCCGGACCGGTCCGGATCCGGACCCTGGCTGGCTCAGAAACGTGTCACGACCGGCGCGGTTCTGTGGCCCGAAATGACACAAAAAGGGCACAAAACGCGGCATGATCGGGCCAGCCCGCTGCCCCCATCAGACGCGGGCGCCCGATTCGTCAGGGTCCCCGACCCGCCGGCGTGCGCCGCGCGACCAGCCCTGCGTTCCCTCCCGTGCAGGTTCGGTGCAGGGAAACCGGGTGAACTTTCCCGACCCGCTAGGCCGCCGTGCGCCGGGCAGGCTCTCCGAACAGCGGATAGCGCGTCGCGCCGACCAAATGCAGCACCACTTCCAGCGCCCCGTCGATCCCCTCGAACAAGGCAAGGGGGATCCCCGCATCGCCACTGGTCCAGCGCAGGTCGTCGGCCGGCTCGTAGCCGTGGAAGCCATCCGCCAGCCGGCCATCCGACGCCTCGATCGACCTGACGCGCATGCCCTGGCGCAGGGTGACGCGCCGCAGGGCCACGCCGAGCGATCGGGGATCGCGCACCAGGCCAAGCTCTGCCGGCAC
Organism: Acetobacteraceae bacterium; assembly: GCA_031291795.1. GTDB lineage: Bacteria > Pseudomonadota > Alphaproteobacteria > Acetobacterales > Acetobacteraceae > Rhodopila. Next base: position 29,959 of record JARLIJ010000267.1, read on the forward strand.
CGCGTCGCGGGAGGCAATGCGCACCGAACCGGGCCGATCGGCAAGGTGGAAAACGACCAGTTCGCCGCGCCGCGCCGCCGCCTCGATACGCTGCCCGTCGACCAGCAGATGCAGGTCGGGGTCGTCGGTCAACGGCGGCAAGGTGCGCGGACCCGCGCGATCGAGGAAGCGGCGCCAGGCGGCATCGACGATCGGACCGCCGGTCAGCACCGGCGCGCAGGGCTCCTGCGGCGGCAGGCCCCAGCCGGCGTTGGCGTTCTGGAACAGCCACCGATTGCCGTCATCGCGATAGCTCTCGGCCGGCGCGCCGTCGGCCACCAGCACGTCATGCGATTCCAGTTCGATATGATACAGCGAGACTTCCTGCGCGCGATCGTCCCAACGGATCGAACGGTGGTTCACCAGGAACTCCACCGGGATCAGCACGTCGTCCACGAACAGCGCATGGGCCTTGGTCACGCGCAGGTCGCGGTACGGCACGTTGGGACCGATCGCGTTGCGTTCCACGATCACCGGCGTGGCGGCACTGCGCTTGCCGCGGGCGACTTGCTGGCGGCCAACGCCGACCCACAGGATCGGCCGGACCGCGCCGCTCGCGGTCAGCACAAGGTCGCCGGCCGAAAGGCGTTCGACCGGCATTTCGCCCCCCGGCGTGGCGATCATCGTGCCGGCACAGAAACAGAGCACCGTGAGCGAGCTGGTGACCGCCGTGCTGCTGCCGACACCGTCGGTGACGGTCCAGGAGATCGTGCGGCCGTTGTCTGCCAGATGGTTGGTCGGATCGCCCGCGAAACTGTAGGCCACCGACTGCAGTGCCGCCTGGTATTGCGCGATGGTTGCGCTGCCGGTGAGGTTCAGCACGCCGGTTCCGCCATGGTAGGTGCCGGTGATGCCGTTCTGGTCCGTGAAATCAAGCGTATCGCCGGCCAGGAAGCCGCTGCTGATGCTGACGCTCGCGCCGGTCAGGATGCCGCCGCTGTCCGGATCGCTGACGGTCAGGCCGGGATCGAGCACGATGGGGGCGGCGTTCTCCGGATAGGTCACCGTTCCGCCGGCCGTCACGACCGGGGGTTCGTGCACCACGTCCAGCGTGCTGGTGGCGCCGGCGGAGGAAACCACGCCGTCATTGACCGACCAGGTGATGGTGCGGCTGGTGCTCGCCCCGCCGGTCGGATCGCCGGTGGTGGGGGAGAAGATGTAGCTGACCGATTCCAATGCGGTCTGGTACGCCGCGACCGAGGCGACTCCGCTAAGGGTCAGCACGCCGTTCGCGTAGCTGCCGGAAATGCCGTTCTGGTTGGTGAAGTCCAGCGTGTCGCCGGCAATCGAGCCGCCGATGGTGATCGTGGCACTGCTGATGTCGCCGCCGCTGTCGGGTGCGGCGAGCACCAGGCCGGCATCGAGCACGACCGGCGCGGTGCTGCCGCCAAGGTAGCTGACCGTCGCGCCGGCGGTGATGGTCGGGGCCGCGTGGACGACATCGAGCGTACTGGTGGCCGCGGTGCTTGCAAGTACGCCGTCATTCACCGTCCAGGCGATCGACCGGGTCTGATGCGTGTTGCCGACGGTCGGATCGCCGTTGCTGGGGGCGAAGCTGTAGGCGACCGAGTCCAGCGCCGCCTGGTAGGTCGCGATGCTGGCGCTGCCGCTCAAGGTCAGCGTTCCGCTGCTGAAGCTGCTGGACAGCCCGCCGGGCGTGCCGACCGTCAGCGTATCGCCAGTGACGAAACTGCCGATCACGACGGTTGCGCTGGCCAATGTGGCGCTGGACGCATCGCTCACGGTCAGCCCGCTGTCGAGCTTCACCGCCGCCCCGCCGCCGGTGAACGTCACGGTCGTTCCGGCCGTAACGACCGGGGCATCGTGCACGGTGACCGATGAGGTCGCGGTCGGGCTGGTGATGATGCCGTCGCTGACGGTCCAGTCGATCGTGCGTGACCCTGCGGTGGCGCCGGTCGAGGAGAAGGTGACGCTGTCGAGCACTTGCTGGTAATGCGCGACCGTGTCGTTGCCTGTCAGCGTCAGCGTATCGGTGCTGGACGAGAACGTGAACGCGATGTTGGTGCCCGAGACGGTGGCGGACATCGTATCGCCGAACGCGCTCGAGCCGCCCGCCACCGAGACCGTGGCGGAGGCGAGGTTCTGGCCATCCGCGTTCGTGACGGTTGCCGTGGAGTCGAGCGTGATCGCCGTGGCGTTGTGGATGTAGCTGAGCGCGCCGCTGGCGGTGACCGTGGGCGTCGAGAGGAAAGCCAGGTCGGCGGGTGGCGAAGCGGACGTCGTGGTCTCCTGGTAGACCCGCGTGAGCGACGCGCCCTTGGAGGGCGTCATGCTGCTTTCGTAGATGCCGCTGCTGGAACCGGCGTTCCCGCTGGCGATGTAGAAAAGGCTGTCCTGCGTGTCCAGGACGATGTTCCTGGGCTGTTCGGCGGCCGCGCCGGAATAGAGTGTCGAGACTGAAGTAATCGTGACGTTGCCGCTTTTGACCGTGAAAGGCGCGCTGAAGATATAGTCGTCGGCGGTGCTGGCGCCGTTCGAGGCCGTGAAGAACAGGGTGTGCGTTGCGACGTCGACCGCGATACCGGTCAGGAAGCTCTCGTTGGGATTGCTGACCGCCAGGATGTTCTGGACAGACGCGCTCAACTCGCTGTTCAGGGTCGTGACCGACCCGTTGGCCATGTTGCCGACGTCGATGTTGTTCGTGACCTGGTTGTTGGAATCGCTGTCGATGAAGAAGATCAGGTTGTCGGTCTGGTCCAGCGAGAGGCTGATCGGGGTCAGCACGTTCGCGCTCGTCGCCACGGCCGTGACGGCATGCGTGGTGATGTTGATCTTGTAGACGCCGGCGACGATGGTGTCGTTGTCGGTACCCGGTCCGGCGCTGCCATAGCCGAAATACAGGTACCCGTTCGGCTGATCCAGCGCGAGGCCGCCCAGCGAATAATCGCCGGGAAAGTCGGTCGGCGCATTGAAGATGCTGACCGGCGCGCCCCCGGACAGGCTGCCCACCCGGATATTGTCGGTGCCGCTCGGGCTTGGGTTGACGCCGTCGCTGTTGTCGATGAAGAAATATTCGTTCAGTGGCGCATCGATCGCCAGACCGGCAAAGATCTGGACATAGGTATTCGACTGGTCGCTGATGACATCGGTCGTCGTGCCGACGATGGTGCCGGTGACGCCGATCTGCTCGATCCGCGTGAGCGACGTTGCCTCACCTGCGTTGAAGTCCGCGAACAACTGGTTGGTGGTGAGGCTGAGCTCGTCCGGATAGGCGCTCATGGTCGCGGCGGTGAACGGTGCGGACACATCGATCGTGCCGGTGTTGACGTCGAGCCCCCAACTGCCGCCACCTGCGGCCGCACCGACCAGATGGGACGCAGCGGCGATGGTGGCGCCACCGGTCGCCTGCGACAATTGCTGGAGGAACGCGGTGCCGGCGGCATCCTGTGCGACGTCGCACCCATAGATCTGGATATCGCCGCCGGGCTGCAGGGCCGCGCCGATCGCCGCCAGTTGGGCGGTATAGTCGGCGATGGTGCCGGCATCGAGACGGGTGTCGCCGAGCGCGATTTCGCCATCCTGGCCGTGGGCGACGATGTCGATGGCGGCAAGGTTCGTGATGTGGTGGCTGGTCAGCCAGTCGGCGATCTGCTGCACGCCGTCCAGGGCCGGGTCGAGCACGACGGCGATGACGCCCGGCGCGACGCCGCGCGCAAGGAGTTGCGCATCCGGAACACTGCCATCGATGAAGACGACCTGCCGGAGCGGCGCGGTATCATCGCCGGCGCGATGGGGGGCATCCAGGGTGCCGCCGTCCGGCGCCTGGCTCTGCGGCAGCGGATCGCTTGCCGTCGCGTTCGCGATGTCGACCGCCCAGGTTGCATCGTCCGACGCCCCCTGGTGCGTCCTGGACGGATGGCGGTCGCCTCGTTGCGTCATGGTCGTGTCCCCCCTCGATTCCGGCGGCTGGCACAAGCAGGATTGCCGGCCGTATCGTTTCGTGCTGGCCGTGGGCGCGCCGGGACGGCTGGATTAATGGCGCCCCGGTTCGGAAGCCAGCAAAAATTATCGTTACATACACGTATCCGCGGATGCGCCGCTTGTAACACGAATCTCATGAGTCGATTCGCTTGACCCGGCCCGTCCGGGGCATTAGCTTTGGTCAAGTTCTCGTGTCGTTAACTTCGGCCGACAGGTCATCCTCGCGGTGCCGCCGGGCACTGCGACATAACAAAATTGTGTACGACAGGACGGATACCAAACAGGAACGACAGACGTCAGCACCATCGATCAAGTGTCGCGGGCGATAAGTGTCGTAGTCGCGGTTATTGCCGTGGCCACGGGACAAAGCCGTGGTAAACGTTTGGCACACAGGATGAATCGCGCTACATGGCGACAGCCAAGCTTGCAAATATGCGGGCGCAACGGGGAGATACGGCATGGAACCGTTTGTCGGACAGGTCATTTCGGTCGGCTTCAACTTCGCACCGATCGGCTGGCTGGCGTGCAACGGCCAGCTTGTGCCGATTTCCGAATATGAAGTCCTGTTCAACCTGATCGGAACCACCTACGGCGGCAATGGCACGACCAATTTCGGCGTTCCCGACCTGCGCGGACGGACGCCGCTCTGCATGGGCCAGGCCGCTGGCCTCTCGACCTACGTCCTGGGCCAGATGGCCGGCGCGGAGAGCGTGACCCTGACGGCAAACCAGATTGGCTCGCACAACCACACCTTGCTGGCATCCGCCCAGGCCGCCGCCGTCAGCGTACCCACGACCAGCACCGCGCTTGGGATCGGCTCGCAAACGGCGCTCAATTTATACGCCGTCCCGCCCGCCTCGACGACGCTGAACGGCGGATCGATCGGCAGCCCGGTGGGCGCGGGCAATCTCCCGCACGAGAACCGGCAACCTTACCTGGCCGTGAACTACATCATCGCCTATGCAGGGGTTTTTCCGTCGCAGTCATAGGGCCGTCGCAATCATCGGGCGGCTGCGGTCGCAGGCCCCGATACGCCGCGGACCGCATGGCCGCCAGGCCGGACGATGGACCATACCGGGAGACAAACATGGCACAACCCTTCCTCGGACAGATCACCGTTTTTCCCTTCAACTTCGCCCCGGTCGGTTGGATGACCTGCAGTGGCCAATTGCTGCCGATTTCGCAATACGCCGCGCTGTTCTCGCTGTTGGGCACGAACTACGGCGGCAACGGCACCAGCAACTTCGCATTGCCGGACCTGCAGGGCCGCGTGCCGCTCAACCAGGGGCAAGGGCCCGGTCTGTCGGATTACGTCATCGGTGAGGCGGCCGGCGACGAGACGGTCCAGTTGACCGGCAGTACGATGCCAGGGCACAGCCACAGCCTGGGCGCCACGACGACGCACGGCTCGACCAACGAACCGGCGGGCAAACTGCTGTCGACCGTGCAGACCGGCGGCCTGGCAGGCGGCGACAAAGGCCTGATCTACAGCGCAAGCGCCCCGGACACCGCCCTGTCGCCCGGGTCGATTGCCGCGGCCGGCGGCAACCAGCCGCACGCCAACATGCAGCCTTATCTGGCCCTGACCTACTGCATCGCGATGACCGGCGTGTTTCCGTCACGCCCGTAAGACGCGCCGGGACAAGGCAAGACGCATTCGGGCAAATGACGCATTCGGGGAGCATGCACGATGGCTGAACCATATCTTGGCCAGATCGAGATCTTCGCCTTCGGTTTCGCGCCGAGGAACTGGCTCCTCTGTGCCGGCCAGACCCTGCCCATCAACCAGTACCAGGCCTTGTTCAGCCTGATCGGAACCACCTATGGCGGCAATGGCATCAACACGTTCCAGTTGCCGAACCTGCAGAGCCGTATCGCAATCGGCCAGGGCAGCGGCGCCGGCCTGACACCGCGCGTCCTGGGTGAAGTCGGCGGCGAGGAGAACCACACCCTGTTGGTGACCGAGACGCCGCCGCACACCCACCCGATCAATGCCGCGGCGAAGGCCGTCGTTGCGAACAATGTCGACGCGCCCGGCAACACCGTCGTGCTCGCCGCCACCACCGGCAAGGACAAGGCCGGCGGCACGCTGACCGTCAATCTCTATGTGACGGATCAGCAACCGAACCAGGTGATGGGCCCCGCGATCGGCATGACGGGCGGGCAGCCGCATCCCAACCAGATGCCTTACACCGTGCTGAATTATTGCATCGCAACGAGCGGCATCTTCCCGTCACGGAATTGAGCGCGACACCGTTTCAGTTGAACACGACCTGGTAGTCCTGCCGGTCGTGGGCCGGCGTGTGGATCGGGATGATGTAGAACCCGAATACCGGCCCGTCCTCGACCTCGGCCTGATAGAAGCCTTCCGGCAGGATGTCGCCGGCCGGCCCCTGGAAGATCAGGGAAAACGACTGGCGCACAGTGCCGGGGACCGGGACGTGGTCGGCCGCGTCGATGCTCGTGAGGCGAAGCGCAAGATGGCTCCCCGGGAAGCGGAACACCTTACCGAGATGCGGTTCGAAGTCGTGATGCTGCAACGGCTCGTTCATGGCCTGGCACATCCTGTCGCAATGGTTCGGTAAAGTCATGACGGCTCCGGCGTTTCTTAGCGACGCAGGCGCGGCCGGTAAAGGAGGTGCGCGATGACCGGGAGGCTGTTGCTGGAAACGTCGCGCGGGCCAATCGCGCTACGCCCGGAACAGGATGGCGACCGGACGTTCCTGTATGACCTGTTCTGCAGCCACGTGCTGCCGGACATCGCCCGGCTGCCGATCGACGACAGCACGCGCGATGCGCTGGTGGGCATGCAGTTCATCTCGCAGACGACGACCTATCGCACCCAGTTCCCACAGGCGCGCTTCGATATCATCGAGCGGGAGGGCGTGCCGATCGGACGGCTGGTCGTGGACGATGCCGGAGATGTCGCCTGCATCGTCGATTTCGCGCTGCTGCCGGGTGTTCGGGGCAGCGGCATGGGATCTGCCATCCTGGCCTGCGTGCTGGCACCGCTGGGCGAGCGCGGCCGCGCAGTGCGGTCGACGGTGGTGTGGAACAACGAGGCATCGTTGCGGATGTGCCGCCGCCTGGGGTTTGTTCATATCGGCGGCGACCCGCCGTTCATGCAACTGGAATGGCACGCCGGCGCCGGGTCCGGTCAGCCGGTGCGCCCATTCGGGTAGCTGGGCAAGGCCGGTTCCAGCGACACCCACGGCAGGCGCGTGGCGGTCTCCACCTGGTCATGCGGCGGCAACGCGGCCGGATCGTCCAGGCTGCAGGTTGTCACATCGATCTCGTCGGAATGCCGGTCGGTCTCGAATGTCAGCGGTGTGCCGCAGGTGGCGCAGAAGCGGCGCGTGGCGTGGGCGCTGGACTGGTAGGCGGCAGGCGTCGCGCCGGTGAAGCGGAAGTCTGTCCGCCTGACGCTGAACCAGGTCACATACGCCGCACCCGCCGCCCGTCGGCACATCGAGCAGTGGCAGTTGGTCTCGTGGTACGGCGTGCCGCCCGCTTCGTAGCGCGTGGCACCGCACAGGCAGCCGCCGGTCAACATGCGAGACGCCTCCTGGGTGGCTGAGGCCACCGAGGTGTCGGCAGCCTCCCGCCACGGGCCGGTTCGGTCAGGTACCGATGCCGCCGATCGCCATGTACTTGATCTCGAGGTAGTCCTCGATCCCGTATTTGGACCCCTCGCGGCCGAGACCGGAGGATTTCACGCCCCCGAACGGCGCCTCGGCGGTGGAGATGATGCCCTCGTTGATGCCGACGATGCCGTATTCCAGCGCCTCGGCCACGCGGAAGATGCGGCCGACATCGCGGGCATAGAAATACGACGCCAGGCCGAACTCGGTGTCGTTGGCGAGGCGGATCGCTTCCTCCTCGGTCTTGAAGCGGAACAGCGGCGCGACCGGGCCGAAGGTTTCCTCGCGGAAGATCACGGCATCGTGCGGGACGTTGGCCAGGATCGTCGGCAGGAAGAAGTTGCCGCCCAGCGGGCTGCGCTTGCCGCCGGTGACGATGGCGGCGCCGCGTTCCAGCGCGTCCTCGATGTGCGCTTCAACCTTGGTGACGGCGGCGGCGTTGATCAGCGGGCCCTGCAGCACGCCGGGCTCCATGCCGTTGCCGATCTTCATGGCCTCGACGGCGGCTTTCAGCTTGGCGGCGAAGGCGTCGTAGACTCCGTCCTGCACCAGGATGCGGTTGGCGCAGACGCAGGTCTGGCCGGTGTTGCGGAACTTGCTGCCCATCGCACCGACCACCGCGGCGTCGAGGTCGGCATCGTCGAACACGATGAACGGCGCGTTGCCGCCCAGCTCCATGCTGGTCTTCTTGATGGTCGGCGCGCACTGCGCGAGCAGCTTCGCGCCGACCTCGGTGCTGCCGGTGAAGCTCAGCTTGCGCACCAGCGGGTTGGAGGTGAGTTCGGCGCCCATCTCGGACGATCCGCCGGTCAGCACGTTGCAGACGCCGGCCGGCATCCCTGCCCGTTCCGCCAGCACCGCCAGCGCCAACGCCGAGAACGGGGTCTGGCTGGCCGGGCGGATCACGCCGGTGCAGCCGGCGGCCCAGCCGGGGCCGGCCTTGCGGGTGATCATGGCGGAGGGAAAATTCCAGGGCGTGATCGCGGCGAACACGCCGATCGGCTCCTTGGTCACCAGGATGCGGCGGCCCTTGGCGTTCTGCGGAATGGTGTCGCCGTAGATGCGCTTCGCTTCCTCGGCGAACCACTCGATGAAGCTGGCGGCGTAGGCGATCTCGCCGCGGCTTTCGGCCAGCGGCTTGCCCTGTTCGGCGGTCATGATGACGGCGAGGTCGTCGGCATTCGCCAGCATCAGGTCGTTGAGCTTGCGCAGGATGGCGCTGCGCTCCTTGGCGAGCATGGCGCGCCAGGCGGGGAAGGCGCGGGCGGCGGCCTCGATCGCGCGGCGGGTTTCGGCAGTGCCCATGGCGGGGACCTCACCCACCGCTTCGCCGGTGGCCGGGTTCTTCACCACGATCGTCTTGCCGCTGTCGGCCTCCACCCACTTACCGTCCAGGTAGTTCGCCTGGCGGAGCAGGGTCGGGTCCTTCAGCGGCAATTTGGAGACGGGGTTCAGCATGGATCGGTCCTCCTGGCCTGGGTTAGCCGGAAGATAGGCGCTTGGCGGCAGGGTGTCAGGGTGGGGGACCGGGATATGCAATTGCTATTCGGACGCCGATCGCGCTCCATCGGAATGCTATCCGGCATCGCCAATCTTCTGCGCCTCACATGACGTGAAAGGGCGCCCGTGTTCGATCTGCTGCTGCTGGGCCTGCTGGCGATCGCCTTCGCCGGAGCGGGCGGTTACATCCTGATCTGCCACGACCTGACGGCAACGGCGGACAAGCCGCGATGACCTGGGTGGGCTGGCTGCAGATCGTCCTGTTCGCCGCGGTGGTCGTCGCGGCGGTGAAGCCGTTCGGGCGGCATATCGCAGACAGCCTCGACGGGCGCGGCTGGCTCGCGCGTCGTTGCGCACCGGTGGAACGCGGGTTGTACCGCCTCGCCGGCGTCGATCCCGCCCAGGAACAGAGCTGGATCGCCTATGCCTTTGCGCTGCTGGCGTTCCACGTCGTGGGCATCGTGGCGCTGTATGCGCTGCAGCGCGTGCAGGCCTGGCTGCCGCTCAATCCGCAGCAGTTCGCAGCGGTCTCGCCGGACCTGGCGCTGAACACCGCCGTCAGCTTCGCCACCAACACCAGTTGGCAGTCCTATGGCGGCGAGACCACGCTGAGCAACCTGGTGCAGATGGCCGGCATCGGCGTGCAATCCTTCCTCTCGGGCGCCAGCGGCATCGCCGTCGCGATCGTGCTGGTGCGCGGCTTCGCCCGCCGGTCCGCGCACACAGTCGGCAATTTCTGGGTCGATGTGACGCGCGCCACGCTCTACGTGCTGCTGCCGGTCTGCATCGTGGCCACGCTGTTCCTGGTCTGGCAGGGCGTGCCGCAGACACTCGGCGCCTCGGTGAGTGCCACGACGCTGGAGGGCGCGCAGCAGGTGATCGCGCGCGGCCCCGTCGCCTCCCAGGTCGCAATCAAGCTCTTGAGCGGCGACGGCGGCGGCTTCTTCAACGCCAACTCCGCGCATCCGTTCGAGAACCCGACGGCGCTGACGGGCCTGGTCGAGATGGGCCTGATCTTCCTGATCGGCGTCGCGCTGACCCACACGTTCGGGCGGATGGTCGGCGACGCGCGGCAGGGCTGGGTGCTGTTCGCCGCGATGGCGGTGCTGTTCGTGGCCGGGCTCGTGGTGGTCTACGGCGCCGAGGCCGGCCATGCCCCCGCGCTGTCCGCCCCCGGCATCGACCAGGCGGCCGGTGCGTGGCAGGGCAACATGGAGGGCAAGGAAGTCCGCTTCGGCGTGGCGCAATCCGCATTGTTCGCGACGGTCACGACGGCGTCCTCGGACGGCGCGGTGGATGCGATGCATGACAGCTTCATGCCGCTGTCGGGCCTGGTGCTGCTGACCAACATGATGCTGGACGAGGTGGTCGTCGGCGGCCCCGGCTCCGGCCTGTTCGGCATGCTGCTGTTCGTCGTGGTCGCGGTGTTCGTGGCCGGCCTGATGATCGGTCGGACGCCGGAATACCTCGGCAAGAAGATCGAGGCGAACGAGGTCAAGATGACCATGCTGGCGCTGCTGTGCGTGCCGGCGTTCATCCTGGTGATGGCCGCTGGGGCAGCCGTCCTGCCGGCGGGCGTGACGGCGCTGAACAATGCCGGGCCGCATGGGTTTTCCGAGATCCTGTATGGCTACACCTCGGGTGCCGCGACCAACGGCAGCGCGTTCGCCGGGCTGAGCGCGAACACGCCGTTCTGGAACCTGACGCTGGCGGCTGCGATGTTTGCCGGGCGGTTCCTGGTGATGGTGCCGGTGCTGTGCGTCGCGGGCACGCTGGCGGCGAAACGGATCGTGCCGCCCTCGGCCGGGACGCTGCCGACGCATGGCACGCAGTTCGTGGGGCTGCTGGTCGGGACGATCGTGATCGTGGGTGGGCTCACGTTCCTGCCGGCGCTGGCGCTTGGGCCGGTGGCCGAGCAGTTCGCGATGGCGGCGGGGGTGATGTACTGAGGAGAGCCGGGGAGCAACACGCGAAGATTGACGCGGGGGACTCCTTGGGGGAACGGGCGGATTCATGTGCGATCGGCCGGACGTGGATGCCCCGCTTGTACCGGCACTAACCGTCCAGATAGACCACGTAGAAGTGGCCGAAGAGATGGCGAATCCTGTCGGGCATCCTGGCCGGTGCGATCATGCGCTGTTGGTCGAGGTAAGTTGTGCGGGCACGTGTCTTCCAGTCCTCCGACCGCTCATCATCCGACCGAGCGAAGCCATCGCTTTCGTCGAATACGAGATAGACCAGTGTTTGACCAAAGACCGGTGAAGCATCGCGCCAGAAGAACCATAGGAGCCGCGGCGGTGGCGCATCTGCTTCCGCATCGATTCGTGCCTGATAGTCCTGGCGGAATAAGAAATAATGCACATAGTCACCGGGTGCCGGTGATGGAATTGGCGTGGCGGGGCGCAGGATCAGCAAAGCAATCAACACCGGCATCGCAAGACAGGACAGCGCCGCGCCAGCGTCTACGCCAGGAAAATACCACCGCGAAAATCACGAGCGTTGCCGCCGTGATCGCAAGCGCAAACCAGCACGCGAGCGTCAGGAGCAAAAGCGGCATCCCGAACGGCCCCGTGGTCGATGTGAAGGTTTCGATCAGGTCGAGCGCCATCGGCACGCCAAGTGCCGCACATGCCGGCCATATGAAAAATCGATCAGCAGTCACGCATCGAGCCCCGTGACGTTTGCCGTGCTCATTGCTCAGCACCAAGTCTGCACCCCCTGACCAAATTTCGCACGGTCCCGTAACGGCTACCGGGCAGCAGCTCGGCCGAAGCAAACATCCAACCATCCGCCAGCACCAGAGTAATCACCGGCAACCCATCCATGACGATGAAGCGGAAGTGTTTGTGCAATGCTGCGCCCACAGAGCGTCCCGAAGCTGAACCGCAATGTCCGATGGCGTCGGCTTGAGGGCAGTCGTTTGCAGCAGGAACGGTCGGGACAGCGAGGCTGTGAATTTTTCTCTTTTTCCTGCTGGAAATTCGCCCGCGATTGCGATTCGATATCGGGACACTTCGCCCGCTGAGCCCGCTGGACCCGCTGTTTGACACCCCTCCCGACCAGCCGGTTCCCTCCCCCTGTGGGCGCGGCGCCCCGCGCCTGCTGCAGGCCGAACGCCGCGAGGTCGCGCTGCGTGCCACCTCGCTCGACGAACCGATCGGTCCCGACCACCTTGCCCGTCTGGTCTGGGAGATGGTGCAGCGCTTCGACCTCCAACCCCTGCTCGATACGGTCGACGCCTGCGAGGGCACACCCGGTCACCCGCAAACCGACCCAGCCATCCTGGCGGCACTCTGGCTGTATGCCACGCTCGACGGCGTCGGCAGCGCCCGCGAGCGCCTCGCGCGGGTGGAGGCGGCCCTGGCTGCGATGCCCGATTCGCCGCCGAGACCCAGCACGGGCTGGTGGCAGCGGTGGCGGTGACGACCTCGGGGGCGGACCAGAACGCGCTCGAGGGCATGCATGCGCAGGTCGTGGACACCTATCGGCATGTGCCGGCCAATTGGCTGGTCGACGGCGGCTATGTCTCGCAGGATGGTATTGAGGCGGTGACCGAAGCAGGCAGCGATCTGCATGCGCCGCTCGGTACCCTGCTCGCCAAACGCGACAGCGCCGCCCTGATCAGGGGCAGCAGAAAAACGTCACAGCCTCGGAGCCCCAACCTTCCTTCAGCCGCCCACACCGTGCGATGGCGGGTCGCCGCCCGCCATCGCACGGCAACGCAGGCCGGCGGCTGGGCTCAGCCGGCCAGCGCCAGGTGACGGCGCGGCGAGCCTCCCACCGCCGCGGCCATCATCTCGGGCAGCAGGGCGTGCAAACGCTCCCGAGTTGCCGCACTGGCCCGAGTCAGAGGCAACCGCACCGCGTCGGCGCACAGCCCGAGTTCGGCCAGCGCGGCCTTGACGGGGATGGGGTTGCTTTCAGCGAACAATGCCGCATGCAGCGGGTCGAGCTGGTCGCGCAACCGGCCGAACGTCACCAGGTCGCCGGCGTCCCACGCACGATGCAGCGCGGCGCACAGGGCGGGCGCGACGTTGGCCGTCACCGAGATGCAGCCCGCGCCACCCATGGCGCGATAGGCCGGCGCCGTGGCATCGTCGCCGGAGAGTTGCAGCAGGTCGCTGCCGCACAGCGCCCGCAGCCGGGGCGGACGCGACAGGTCGGCAGTGGCATCCTTCAGGGCGACGATCAGCTGGTCCTCGAACAGCCCCGCCACCGTCGCATCGGCGATCGCCACGCCGACCCGGCTGGGCACGTCGTACAGCACGATCGGACGATCGGTGGCATGGGCGATCGCGCGGACATGCGCGGCGATGCCGCATTGGGTCGGCTTGACGTAGGGCGGCGGCGCGCACAGCAGCCCGTCGGCGCCGGCGCGCACGGCATCCATCGCGAGGGCGATCGACTGGTCGGTCGCGACCGCGGTGCAACCCCCTACCACGGGCACGCGGCCAGCGGCGACCTCGACCGCGACGCGCACCACGCGCATCGCCTCCGCCGCAGTGAGCGTTGCCGCCTCACCGGTGCTGCCGCACATCACCAGGGCATTGCTGCCGCGCTGGATCTGCCACTCGACGAGGCGCGCAAGGGCGGTCTCATCGATCGCGCCGGCGCGGAACGGGGTGACGAGCGCCACCCACGAGCCGCCTGGAAGGGCCTGGCCCATGGTTCAGGCCCTCGCCGCGAGGGAGAAGGCCGGCAGGCAGGCGGACAGCACGCTGCCGCCTGCGCCGTCACGCCGGCGCAGCCCGGAGAACCCATGCAGCCGCAGCACCCGCGACACCGGCACGGCCAGGTGCCCGGGAGCGCCCAGCACGATGCGTCCGGTCGGCACCAGCGCCCGCCGCGCATGCCCTGCGATCATGGCCGCCTGCTCCACGGAGGCGAGCTGCGGCACCAGCACGAGGTCCGCCACATGGGGCTCCGGCCGATCGCAGCTGCGCAGTTCGGTCACCTCCTGGCAGCCGCCGCGGATCAGGGCGCACATCAGCTCGACCGCCCCGTGACCGAGGATCAGGACGCGTTCGTCTTCCAAGCCAGTCAGCCCGTCCAGCAGCGCGAGCGCCGGATCGTTGCCCGGTGAGGCCGGCGCAGGCGCGCGGGCCACCAGGACCTGATGCAGAGACATGGAGTCCTCCTTGGTTATGGAGATCAGCGTGCCAAATGTCGCTGCCCGTCAGCCGCTGGTCGTTCCGCCAGGCGTGCGACGCAGCGGCCGATTGCAGCGGTGGTCAGCAACGTGAGCAGGGCCAGCGCAGCCATTGCGGCGGGCGCCAGCGTCAGAAGGGAGAGAGGGACTTTGCTCATGGCCCGCGAAAGATCGGGCGATGGCCGTAGGAACGCGATTGGTCTCGCGCGAGGACGGCATAGCAATTCCGTAAAAGGCGGACCGCTTTGGTGGCGGCAGGTCAGGTGTTCGGCATGAACCGCAGGAAGGCGTTCTCGCCGACGTGATGACCGGGCGGCAGCGATCCGAAGGGCGGGAACGGCACGCTGCCCAGGCAGGGCGCGAACACGCTGTCGTGGATCAGGATGCTTTGCCGGACGACCGGCCACACTGCCTCGGACAACACGTCCTGGTCGACGTGGTCGTTCTCCGTGCGCCAGGCGGTATAGGCCCCCAGCAGCGTGGCGACGTCCGGCAGCACGCCGCCGACCCCGCCCCACATTCCGGCCAGCAGCAGGTCGGTGTGGCTGGGCCAGTCGCGCATGGCGTGGAACCACTGGTGGGAGCCAAGCCAGGCGTCGATCGCCACGCGTTCCTTCACCGTCAGCAGCGAATCGGCATCGCGGCACAGGAAGCGCCGCACTGTGGGATCGGCGATCACGTCGAAGCGCCACAGCAGCCGGCGGTGCGCCGGCTGGTTCGGCGGCAATGCCATCGGCCGCAATTCGACGTTGAGCGCCGCCAACCCCTGGAGATAGCCAGGATCGACGTCGCGGTCGTGGTAGACGCGCAGGGTCCAGCCGGGAAACAGATGCGGTGCGAGCCTGGCGTTCTCCAGCAGCGGCACCTGGTAGCGCGGCGCGTTGCCCCACAGGCAATAGGCGATGACGTTCTCGGCCGGCGCCAGCAGGTTGATCGGCGGCGGCGCGCCGTCCGGCACCCGCATAAGCGGGGCGCGGCCACCGAACATGCGGTCTTTCGCCGCCAGCGCCGCGCGGCCGGCCGGGATCGCCAGGTCGGGCCGGCCCAACCGGTTGTAGCAATCGCAGAGGCAGTCATGCACGTTCGGGCTGTCGGACCCGAGCGCGATGGCGTGGTCGGAGGCGGCGATGGCGCCGGCGAAGTCGCCGCGGGCCAGCAGGAAGACGGCCAGGTTCTCGGGCATCGCGGGGTTGCGCGGGAACTGGGCGATGCCCCGGCGCAGGATCGCCTCGCCCTCATCGAACCGCTTTGCGGCGTGCAGCATCAGGCCGAGGAACAGGATGTCGTTCGGCTCCAGGCTGCCGGCGACGGCGGCGGCCTCGGTCGCGCGGGCCTGCAGGTCCAGCGCGTCGGCGAAGGCGCCGCGCGCGTACGCCTCGCTTGCCATGCGCCGCAACTGGTCGAGCATCGGGGGGACGGCCGGTGCGGCAGCGATGCCGGGGTTGCGGCCGGACCAGGACATCGGGTCAGCGCGGCTGCAGGACGACGTCCGCCTCGGCCGTGGCGGTGACAGCCACGTCCTGGGGCGCCACGCTGGGGGCCGGTGCAACGGCGGCCAGGGCCATCGGTGCGGGCATCGCCGCGCGGTACAACGGCTGCTGGGGTTCGGCGGTGTCCAGGCGAATGTCCTTGAACTGCTCGAAGCGCAGGTCGAGCAGGCCGGCGGCCTCCTCCGCCCGCCCGCGCAGGGCCGTCAGCGCCTGCTTCGTCGCCTCCTGGTGCGCCCGCCGTTCGGCCTCCCGCGACAGGCGCCAGCCGAGGCTGCCGACCGCCAGGCCCTTCTGCTGCAACTCGCCCACCAGTTTCAGCAAGGCGGCGTCATCGTGGCTGGACAGATTGAGCGTCTGGGTGGCCTGCCACCGTTCGGTGCGGTCCTGGGGCGTGGGGCCGACCCGCCAGACGCCGTAGCCGCCGGTGGAAACCGTCACGCCCGGCTGTGCCTTCGTGCGGGCCAGCGCATCCTGCATCACGGTGTTCACCCGCGCCTGGGCTTCGGCAGCGGTGGCGCTGGTGGCCTCGATCCGCATGGCAGCGGCGAGTTCATCGGGTGCGGCCATCACGGTCGCGGTCTCGCCCAGATGCAGATGGGTTTCCGCCCACGCCGGTCCGGCGGCCAGGAGGGTACCGCACAGCAGAGTGGCGAGCAGGGCGCGGGGGCAACGCATCGGCGGGTTCCGGATCGGGATCGGCACTACCCTGCCCGGCGCTTGGATCGCGGGCAAGCTAGAGCGGTTTCACGGTGACTGGAAAACCCATGCCGTCATGGCCGGGCTTGTCCCGGCCATCTGTACCAGCACCGTGCCGCGATTGATGCCCGGGACAAGCCCGGCCATGACGATCTCTGACAATGGCAGGTTTCCAGTCAGCCGGAACGTGCTCTAGGGCAGAGAATACAATCTTGGATTGTAGCGCTACACGCAGTGGTATAAGAACATAAATGGAACATCGTATGGAGCAGCCTGATGGCATCATCCTTCCTGTCGCTGGCCGAACCGGACACCGCCCCCACCGGAGCCCCTCCGGCGAACGACATCGTGCGCCACCATCGCGCGCGGACGGTCACGACGCAGGACCATCCGGAATGGCTGCGCACCCGCCGCCAGATCCGCCGCGCGGCGGCGCGCCTGATCGGTGAACGGGGGGTGTTGCGGGCAACACCGCGGGCGATCGTGCGGGCTGCGGGCCTGCCGGGCATCACGCTCAGCGAGTGCTATCCGACGCGGGAAGCGCTGCTGGCGGATATCATGTCGCGCCATCTCGACGGCCTGACCTGCTGGGTCATCGCAGCGCGGGACGCGGCCGGCCAGGAGGGGGCGGCGGTGCAGATGGAGGCCATGATCGGGGCGTTCCTGGCCTCCGCACTGGCGGAGCGCAACGAGCACCGGCTGCTGCTGCAGGCGACGGACCTGCTGACGCCGCGGGCGCAGGCGCATGTGCGGCTGCGCTGCAACGGCCTGGCCGCGCTGTTCGGGGAAGCGCTGGCCGAGACGGTGCCGCAAGCGTCCGGGCCGGCGGTGAAGCTGGCCTCGCTGACGCTGATGAGCGCGCTGAGCTGCGCGGTGCTGTGGTTCGATCCGGACGGCAGCGTCGCGGTGTCCGGCTATGCGCGGATGCTGGTCGGCATGGCGGTGGAGGGCGCGCGTGGCAGCGTGTTGCGGCGGGGACGGGGGTAGCGCGCCCTCAGGCCACCCCCACGATCTCCACCTGGTTGGTGTTGTAGGTCGTCGCGCCGCAGGGGGCGGCACGGTCGGTGGTGAGCGCGTTGGCGCAGCCCTGCGTGTCGTCCCCGTCCTGCCCCGGCGCAAACCAGGCGCCCTCCTTGATCGAGACCACGCCCGGCGCGATGCGGTCGGTCACCTGGGCCGGCAGCACGGTGGCGCCGATCGCATTGAACACGCGCACCCGCTGGCCATCGGCGATGCCGCGGGCCGCCGCATCGTCGGGATGCAGCCAGACCGTGTCCGGATCGACCCGCGCGAGGTTCGGCTGGTTGCCGTGGATCGAATGCGTCCGCGCACGTGACTTCGGCGTGCACAGCATCAGCGGGAAGCGCGGGTCGGGTGCCGGCGGCTCGATCCAGGTCGGGATCGGCGGGATGTGGCCCAGGCCGTACGGATCCGGGTTGGCTGCAAGCGTCGTCGAGTACAGCTCGATCTTTCCCGATGGCGTCGCGAACGGATGGGCCTGCGGGTCGCGGATCTGGCGGGCGAAGGCAACAGCCTCTTCCGGCGGCGGGAAGCGCGCCACACCCGCTTCGGCGAACCGGTCGAAATCACCCACCGCGTCGGCGGTCAGGGCGCGCAGCCACTGTTCCTCGGTCTTGTCGTTGTAGCTGTTGATCCCGACGCGACGGGACAACTCGTCGAAGATGTCGATGTCGTTGCGGCACTCGTACATCGGCGCGATCGCCTGGCGCATGTAGATCGCGTAGTGCCCTGCCCCGGCCCAGGGCGTCTGGACGTCGTTGCGTTCCCAGAAGGTGGTCGCCGGCAGCACGATATCGGCCAACCGCGCGGTTGGCGTCAGGAAATGGTCCTGCGCCACGATGAATTCCACGCCGTCGAGCGAGGCTGCCATCTTCCCCGCATTCGGGCACTGGTTGAACAGGTCGCCGCCGGCCGAATAGATCAACTTGATATCCGCGGGATAGCCGCCCGACGGGCCGCGCGCCAGCAGGTCGGCCAGCAGCGGGGACGCCACTTTCGACTGGATGGGGTTCTTGCCGATCGGCAGGCTTCTTATTCCCGCCCGACCGGTGACACCGTTGCTGACGCCGGAATTGCCGCCGCGGATGCCGACATTGCCGGTGATCGCCGCCAGCGCGTAGGCGGCACGGTGGAACTGCTCGCCATACAGCGTGCGCCCCGGCGCGTAGCCGGCCTGGATCGCCGCCGGCTTGCTGGTGGCGAATTCGATCGCCAGCCGCCGGATCGTCGCCGCCGGAATGCCGGTGATCGCCGCGGCCCATTCCGGGGTTTTCACGACACCGTCGGCCTCGCCCATCAGGTACGCGCGGTAGGACCCGCCCGCAGGGGCACCCGGCGGCAGATGCGCCTCGTCGAAGCCCAGCACATGGCGGTCGCAATAGGCCTGGTCGTGCAGGCCCTCGGCCACGATGACCTGCGCCATGGCGAGCAGCGCCGCGGTGTCGGTCGAGGGTCGGATCGCGACATGCTCGTCCGCCAACTGCCGGCTGGTCATGGTCTGGCGCGGATCGACGCAGACGATGCGCGTGCCCTGCTGCTTCGCCTGCTTCAGGAACGCCATGGTGCCGGTGCCGAACGTGCCGTCGCCGGGGCTCCAGCCCCACATCAGGATGAACTTCGAGTTGACGTAGTCCGACGGTTCGCGCCCCGCCGCCTTGTAGTTCACCGACGCGCCATAGGTCATGTGGACCGCGAACACCTCGGCCTCGGCCGACATGTTCGACCACAGATCGGTGCAGCCGCCGAACATATACAGGAACCGCTGCGCCGCGACGCGCCCGTGCAGCATCGACGTGCTGCCGGTACGGGACGCATCCAGGATCGCCGCGTTGCCGTATTCGGTGCGGACCCGGAGCATCTCGCGCGCCACCTCGTCCAGCGCCTCGTCCCAGGTGATGCGCGCGAACCGGCCGGAGCCGCGCGGGCCGGTGCGACGCATCGGGTATTGCAGCCGGTCGGGATGGTAGGTGCGCTCGACCTGTCCGACGCCACGGGCGCAGGCGGGCAGCGGCGGATGGTCCGGGTTCCACCGTCGCTGGTCGGTCGAGATGCGCACGATCCGGCCGTCCTGCACGTGCGCATTGACGACGCAGCGACCGCCGCAGTTATGGCCGCAGGTGCTGGTGACGACGGTCTCGCCGGGTCGTGCGGCGACGCGCGGGGCCTCGTAGATCGTTTCGTTCGGCATCCGGATCTGCCCCCATGACGTGCGGCCCATCCACCTTAACAGGCATGGCGCCCACCGCTACTGCCATGCGTGGCTCGCAAGACCGGCTGGAGAAGGGCTGTCCGGTGGAAGCCCTCGGCCGCCAGCAGCGATGCCGGCATGCAGAGGGCCGCGGCAACCCCGGGTGCCAGCAGGTCGTGCAGGAGATATTGGCCGGCCAGGATGATCGGGACGTGGACGAGATACAGGCTTCATAGCCGCCCCACAGCAGCCGCAGCGGCGTCTCGAACAATGCCCACTCGAACGCCCCGTGCGGCACAGTCGCGTGGTCGGATATCTGAAAGCGCGCGAAATCCGGCAGCACCATGAGCGTATGGTGGAACATGACGACAAGCGCAGCGACACCGCGTAATCCATCGAGTGCAGCGATGCTGCCGGCGGAGAGGGTGGGCCCGGGCAAATGCAGCTCGCTTCCCTACAGCAAGAGCACGCTAACCCTTTCTGCACTCAAACGAAAGGTTCGCGACGCCCGGCGACCACGCAATGAAACAGCACCCTGCCGGCCGCATTGGCGGTCAGGGGGCGATGCTGATCGGCTCGCCGAGCGGCAGCCGCTCCGGTGTCTTTACCTGGATCAGGTGCCCGCTCATCAGCTCGATCTCGATTGCAAGTGCCAGGCCGTCGGTCGATGGTGCCACACCCTCGAACGCAAGCTCCGTGTCCACGCCGGAGCACAGCGCATTCCACGCGGAATAGAGGCCGTTGCCGTTGACCAGGTTTTGCACGTCCGGCCGCGGCCGCCACACCGGGGTCTCGCGCGTCACGCCTTCCAGCGTGATCCGGAGCCACCGGATATCGGCATTGACCAGGCACCAGCCAGACAGTTGCAGCCCGATGCCGTCCTGGGTCGGCCGTGCCTCCAGGCCGAACGACCACTGCCGCGG
Organism: Acetobacteraceae bacterium; assembly: GCA_031291795.1. Classification (GTDB taxonomy): domain Bacteria; phylum Pseudomonadota; class Alphaproteobacteria; order Acetobacterales; family Acetobacteraceae; genus Rhodopila. The sequence goes on from JARLIJ010000267.1 coordinate 50,547, forward strand.
CAGGCCGCCCGCCGGGTCGGGCGGGACTTCGGCCAGGAAATCTGCCTCCTCGTCCGGTTCCGGACCACGGAAGCTGCGCTGCTGCGGGCCGACGCCTTTCTCCAGCCACAGCAGGAACATCGACGACTGGTCGCGCGGGCTGAGCAAGCCGATGTAGCGCGACGCATAAGCCGGCAGCAGCTGCATCACGTCCCGCCGCACCGCGTCACCGACACCCAACTGGCTGCACAACGTGGAGACGACCGCAACGCCGGTGGCATGGACGCCGCAAGGCAGCGCCTCCGCCGAGGCGAAACCCAGCTCAAGCCCCATCTGCTCGAACGCATCGGCCTCGAACATGTGCTTGTCCTCGAGGGACACGAGGAACGCGAGGTCGCCCTGGTGCAGCATCGCGCGGCGGCCTTCGGAGAGCACGTTGTGCAGCTTCTGCCGGTCCTGCGAGAATGCGTCGCCGCGCGACTGGAGCTGCGCCACCACGTCGGCCAGCGTGTGCATCAATGCCCGATGGAAGCGCAGGTTCGGCTCCAGGAAGAGCGCTCGGCCGCCGGGTTTGAGGCTGCGGAACACCTCGGCGAGAAAGCCGCGCACATCGAGGATATGGTGCAGTACCGAGGTGCCGGCGCAGGTATCGAACACGGCGTCGCGGAACATGTTCTCCTCGCCGCTATAGGTCGCGAACGCGACCGGGATGCGTGCGAGCAGGCCGCGCGACGCGAGCTGGTCACGGCAGGCCGAGAGCATGGCGACGGACACGTCGGTCAACACCGCATCGCGGGCACTGCCGCTGGCAAGCAACGCGCGGGAGAACAGCCCGGTGCCGCAGCCAACTTCGAGCACGGAGCCGAAACTCTCCGGCCAGCGATCGCCGGCAAAGCGCTGTATCGCCTGGTATCTCTGCGCGGCTCGGTCGTCGTCGACGCCATGCGTCTCGTCGTATTGGTCGGCATCCAGCATCGTATCGAACCGGCCACGCACGAAGTCCACCACGCCGTTCTGCACGAACACCGGTTCGTTGCAGGACCGGCACGCCAGGTAGTCGGCGTTGAACGGACGCAGCGCGCCGCGGCACAGCGGGCAGTGGAACTTGTCGAGCAGCATCACGATGCGGGCTTCTCCGGCTTGTCGCGGAAGGAGCGGGTGGGCACGTCGCGAAACAGCGACATGTGGGTGTGCTGTGCGACAAAGGATGCGTCGGGCGAGGGCCGCACCAGCACGACCGTGGTGCGACCGGGCCGATCGTACGGCGTGCCGTCCTGCCGGTAGCCGGTGGAGTCGAACACGCCCATGCCGACCGCCTGCAGCCGGTCGGGCGAGACGATCGCGCGGATATCGGGGCGGAAGCGAAACCCGTCGATGTGGTGCCAGACGTTGCGCCACTGCACCCGTTCGGCTTCGTCGCGGCCGGTCATGAAATCGGTGAAGGTGCCGAACGCAATCATGTCCTCGGCAAAGATCGGGCGGGCGGCCACGAAGTCGACCGCCTGCACGTGGTCGGCGAGGGTCTGGAACCAGTGCCGCACGGCGGCGAGGTCGTCGGGATGCGGCTCTGCCATGACAGTCTCCTTCAACTCCCGCGGAACACTGGCTTGCGCTTTTCCTTGTAGGCGGCAATGCCTTCCTGCAGGTCGGCGGACTGGCGCACGGTGGCCATGGTCTGGCTGACCGCGACCATACGCTCGATCGGGCCAACCGGCATGATCTCGTTGACCAGGCGTTTCAGCGTGTTGACCACCAGCGGCGCGGACTCCACGAGTTCCTGGGCCATCGCCAGGGCCTCGGCCTCATGCTGGCCGTTGGGCACCACGCGGTTGACGAAGCCGACATCGTAGGCGCGCTGCGCCGGGACCTTGGTGCCCAGCAGCATGACCTCCATGGCCAGCTTGTGCGGCATGCGGCTGACCAGGCTGCTGATGCCGCCCGCGGTCGTGCCGAGCTTCGCCTCGGGGTAGTAGAACAGGGTGTTTTCGGTGGAAACCATCAGGTCGCACATCATCACCATAACGATGCCGCCGCCCACCACCCAGCCGGTGGTTGCCGCAATGATCGGCTTGTCGGTCCGGAAGCCCACATTCGGGATTGCCCGCCACAGCTCCGGCAGGTCCGTCACGTCGGCACCCGAGGTGAACGCACGCTCGCCGGCCGAACTCAGGATCGCGACGCGCTTTTCCGGATCGGCATCGAAGTTCTGGAACGCACGCTGCAGCTCGACCGCGACGGCCCGGCTGATCGCGTTCAGCTTCTCCGGGCGGTTGATCCGGATGATCGCGATCGGCCCGCGGTCCTCCACGCTGACGACGTTCATGGTGTGGTTTCCCCGTTCGTTATGCGATTGGACCCTCGTATGCGGCCCATGCGGTCGGCGCCTCGCGCACCAGGATCTTCATGGCGGTGACGGCACACCCGCCCTCGCCTAGCTTCCCGTCGCGACAGGCCGCGGCGAGCAGGGTGTGGATGTGGAACGCCATGTATTCGGTGGTCGTGTTGATGCCCGCGAACGCCGGATTGTCGTCGAGGTTGGTGTAGTCGACGGTCGCCAGCACGCGGCGCAGTTCGACCTTGGCGAGGCCGATATCGACCAGCAACTGGTGCGGATCGAGCTGCGGGGCGCGGAACTCCGCCTCCACCGCGAAGGTGGCGCCGTGCAGGCGCTGGGCGGGGCCGAATTCCTCGCCCTGGAAGCTATGGGCGACCATGATGTGGTCGCAGACGGTCAGGCTGAACATTCACCTTCTCCCGTAGCTGATCACGTGGCACAGCCCACCTTGTGCCAGGATCCGCGGCATCTCTCGCGGCAGATCGTCGAACGCGGTCGGCCCATCCAGAACAGCGTCATAGGCGGGATCGGCCAGCAGATCGAGTGCCGTCGCCAGCCGTTCGGCATGGCTCCGCCGGCCGCGCATGGCGGGTGCAACCATGCCGACCTGGGTGGCGATCAGACGCAACCGGCGGGCATGGAAGGCCTCCCCGAGCGGCAGGGCGGGCGCCTGGTCGCCATACCAGGAGGCTTCGACGATGCGGGCCTCGGGGGCGGCGCGGTCCAGCGCCAGGCGCAGGCCGGCTTCGGTGGCGGAAGCGTGGACGACCAGTTCCTGGTCGCGTGGCGCGGCATCGGGGGCCGCGAAGCTGCAGCCGAAGCGGTGGGCAAGTGCGGCACGGGACGGGTTGGTGTCGACGATCGTCACACGGGTTGCAGGGATGCGCGCCAGCAACGACGCCGCGAGCAGCCCGACCACGCCGGCACCGATCACCAGCACGCGCTCGCCGGCAAGCGGGACCGCGTCCCACAGCAGGTTGAGCGCGGTCTCCATGTTCGCCGCCAGCACCGCGCGCTGGGTGGGCACGGCATCAGGCACCGGGATGCACATGGCAGTGGGGGCGACGAATGCCTCCTGGTGCGGGTGCAGGACGAAGACGCGGCGTCCGTCCGCCTCGCCCACGGTCGCGTAGCCGTATTTCACCGGGAACGGGAATTTGCCGGCCATCAGCGGCGCGCGCATCGCGGCGTATTGGCTGGGGGGCACGCGGCCGGCGAACACCAGCGCCTCGGTGCCGCGCGAGACGCCGCTTGCCAGGCTGCGCACCAGGGTCTCGCCGGGGGTCGGGGACGGCAGCGTCTCCGGCTGCAGGGCGCCGACGCCGGGCGCAACCATCCAGAACGCGCGGGTCATGTGTCCCGCCGTGGGATGCGGGATCATGCCTCCCTCAGCGGGATATCGAGCAGCACGTCGCAGCCCAGCCGATAGGTCGACCAGCCGAAGCGGCGCGCGTCGGCCAACGCACCGACCGCAGGCATCGGGAAGGCCTTCACGCCGCCGCCCATCAGCAACGGTGCCACCGTGACGTGCAGCCGGTCGAGCAGGCCCGCGGCGAGGAACCGGGTGACCGTCACGCCACCGCCCTCGACGAACACGCGCCGCAGGCCGCGCTCCGCCAATGCCGCCAGCACCGCCAGCAGATCGAGGCCGTCCGCCTCGCGTGGGACGCGCAACACCTCGGCCGCGCCCACACGCGCGCAGACGCGGGCATCCGTCGCGGCCACCACCAGCGTTTCGGTGCCGCCGAGGAATACGCGGTGCCGGGACGTCAGCCGACAGGACGGGTCCAGCACCACCCTGACCGGACTGGCTCCCTCCACCAGGCGGGTGGTGAGTTGCGGGTCGTCCGCCAGCACCGTGCCCACGCCCACCACGACCGCATCCGAAAGCGCGCGCAGCCGGTGGGTATGGGCGATGTCCTGCGGCCCGCTGATCCAGTGCGACTGGCCGGTGGGGGTGGCGATGTAGCCGTCGAGCGACTGGGCGAGGCGCCCGAGCACGAAGGCGGATGCGGCAAGGAGCGGACCGTACAGCGGCACGCCACCGCACGCCGCACGGCGATCCAGCAGGCCGCGCCATGCCTCGGGAGACAGTTCGTCCATGGCAGCGCCAGTATCACGCCGCCATCATGGCCGGTAGCTCAGAGGCCAGGGCAATTGCTTGCAGCAAGCAAGGGCGGGGCGCTGCCCCGCACCCCGCCAGGGGCCTGGCCCCTGGACCCATTCTGTTGGTGTTCATCGGGGGAGAGGGGCTACTCGGACCAACCAAGGCCCGAG
>JARLIJ010000046.1 GCA_031291795.1 Acetobacteraceae bacterium
CCAACCCGACAATCAAATGCGTCACCGCCGGCGTCGCGGCGTTTGCCGCCGCCCGCGCCGACTATCTGATCGCCATCGGGGGCGGCTCGCCGCAGGACACCTGCAAGGCGATCGGTATCATCACCAACAATCCGCAATTCTCCGATGTCCGCAGCCTCGAGGGGGTCGCGCCGACCCGCAAGGCATCCGTGCCGATCATCGCACTGGCAACCACGGCCGGCACCGCCGCCGAGGTGACCATCAACTACGTGATCACCGACCCGGAAAACCGCCGCAAGTTCGTCTGCGTCGATCCGCATGACATCCCGATCATCGCCATCATCGATCCGGAGCTGATGGCCAGCATGCCGAAGTCGCTGAAGGCGGCAACCGGCATGGATGCACTGACCCATGCCATCGAGGGCCTGACAACGAAGGGCGCCTGGGAACTGACCGACGCCCTTCACATCAAGGCCATCGAGATCATCGCACGGGCGCTGCGTGCCTCCTGCGCCGGCGACCCCCAGGGTGGCGAAGACATGGCGCTCGGCCAGTACATCGCCGGAATGGGCTTCTCCAATGTCGGCCTCGGCGTCGTCCACGGCATGGCCCATCCGCTCGGCGCCTTCTACGACACGCCGCATGGGGTGGCGAACGCCATCCTGCTGCCGACGGTCATGGCCTATAATGCCGAGTGCACTGGCGACAAATTCCGCGCGATCGCCGTGGCGATGGGCGTCGAAGGTGCCGCGACAATGTCGCTGGGTGCGGTGCGGGAAGCCGCCGTCGCCGCGGTGAAAAAGCTCTCCGCCGATGTCGGTATCCCGACGTCGCTGCGTGCGGTCGGCGTCAAGGAGGCCGACATCCCGGCGCTTGCCGAGTCCGCCTTTGCCGATGTCTGCACCGGCGGCAATCCACGTGACACCAATGTCGCCGAGATCGCGGCGCTGTACCGCTCGATCCTGTGACGCTTCGGCCTGCAATGCCCCGGCCTGTGACGCACCGGTGGGGGACGCCGATCGCCTGATCCGGCCTCCCGCCACTTGAGGAAACACGGGATCGGTTGTTCCATACACGATACGCCAAGGGAGCTACGTTATGAGAATCAAGGACACCATCGACAAGATTCCGGGAGGGCTGATGCTTGCACCGCTCCTGGCCGGAGCGCTCTGCAGGACCTTCGCCCCGGGGTCCCCGATGTACTTCAAGGGATTCACCCAGGGAATCATGACCGGGGTCGTGCCGATCCTGGCGGTCTGGTTCTTCTGCATGGGCGCATCGATCAAGCTGAGCGCGACCGGGACCGTGTTGCGCAAGTCCGGCACTCTCGTCCTGACCAAGCTGCTCGCGGCGTGGGTCATCACGATCGTCGCGTCCTGGTTTATTCCGGCCGAGGGCATCCAGACCGGCTTCTTTGCCGGCCTGTCGGTCCTGGCGATCGTGTCCTCGATGGACATGACCAATGGCGGCCTCTACGCATCGTTGATGCAGACCTACGGCACCAAGGAGGAAGCCGGCGCCTTCGTGCTGACGTCGATCGAATCCGGCCCGCTGATGAGCATGGTCATCCTCGGGGCGTCCGGCGTTGCCCGGTTCGAGCCGCAGATATTCATTGGCGCGCTGCTGCCGTTCGTGGTCGGCTTCATCCTTGGCAACCTCGACCCGAAGGTGCGAGCGTTCTTCGCGCCGGGCGGCCTGCTCCTGATCCCGTTCTTCGGGTTCTCGCTCGGCAACACCATCGACCTGAACAGCCTGCTTTCGCCGCTGGTGGCGCTGGGTGTCCTGCTGTCCGTCTCGGTCATCATCCTGACCTCTATCCCGCTGATCCTGGCCGACAAGTACATCGGTGGGGGGACGGGAACCGCCGGTCTCGCCGCATCCACTACGGCGGGTGCGGCCGCGGCCAACCCGATCGCGATCGCCGCGGTTGCGCCGCAGTTCAGCGAAGTGGCCAAGACGGCCACACCGCTGGTCGCGATATGCGTGATCGTGACATCCATCCTCGTCCCGATCCTGACCGGCCTCTGGTACAAGAAGTTTGGCAAGGGCATGGCCGAGCAGAAGGAAGAGGTGCTGGCGATGACGCTGGCGGCGGACTGACACTCCCGAAGCCAGCTTTACACCCTCCGCCGTCACGGTACGGCGGAGGGCGTCGTGCGGCGCCCGGCCTTCAGATGCCGCAGGGGCGGCCCACGCCGCCGGCTGGGGGGGGGGGCGCCAGCCAATGACGATCTGTCCGCTCCGGCCCGTCAGCTCGCTCCGACAGCCTCGCCCTGGCGTCACAGGTGCCCACCGCGGCGGCAGGCTGGCGAGCGGGCTGCGTCATGGCTACAATTTTAGACTGGCTGGTGGATGGGTGGAAAAGCCGCGGGACCCAACGATAATGGGATCGCAATCCATGACATTCCGGCCATAAAGCAGGCTCCGGGCGTGTTGCGTGGCCCTGTACCCCATGGTAGACGCCCGGCGCCCGGTTTTGCGGGCACCGGTTTCGGGGCCGGTCCTGTTCACGCCTGCGCACGCGCGCGGGAACAACATATGGAAACGCACGTGGCCTCTGGCGCTACGACAATTGCATCTGGCGGCGGTCTCGCCGATCGCTACGCCGCAGCCCTCTATGCCCATGCCGATGATGTCCATGCGCTGGACTCCGTAGTCTCCGAAATGGAGACTCTGGGCCGTACCATCGACGCAAGCGTGGATTTTCGCCGGCTGCTCGAATCCCCGTTGATCGACATCAACCAGGCGACCAGGGCGGCGCACGCCGTGCTCACGCAGGAAGGCTTCGGCAAGCCGGTCTGCGACTTCGTGGGCGTCATCGCCGCCAACCGCCGCCTGAACGCGCTGCGCGACATCGTGCGCGCCTTCGCAGCCCTGGTGGCCAATCGCCGCGGCATCATCACCGCGCAGGTCGCCTCCGCCTATCCGCTCAGCGACGTGCAGCGCACCCAGTTGCGCGCGCGGCTGATCGAGGCGGGCTACGGCAACGTCAACATCCTTGAGCAGGTCGAGCCCGACCTGCTTGGCGGCCTGGTCGTCCGGATCGGCGCCCGCCTGTACGACACCAGTCTCAAATCCCGGCTGCAGCGCCTGCAGTACGCCATGAAGGGGGCCGCTTGATATGGAGATCCGTCCAGCCGAGATCTCGGAGATCCTGAAGAAGCAGATCGCCGCGTTCGACACCGAGGCCGATGTCGCCGAGACAGGCCAGGTGCTGTCGGTCGGCGATGGGATCGCCCGTGTGTTCGGCCTGCAGAACGTCATGGCCGGCGAGATGGTCGAATTTCCGGGTGCCGGCCTGCGCGGCATGGCGCTGAACCTGGAAACCGACAATGTCGGCGTGGTGATCTTCGGTGACGACCGGCAGATCCGCGAGGGCGACACCGTTGCCCGCACCGGCTCCATCGTGGACGTGCCGGTCGGCGACGGCCTGCTGGGGCGCGTCGTGGACGGCCTTGGCAACCCGATCGACGGCAAGGGGCCGCTGACCAACGTCCAGCGCATGCGCGTCGAGGTGAAGGCCCCCGGCATCATCCCGCGCAAGTCGGTGCATGAGCCGATGCAGACCGGCCTGAAGGCGATCGACGCGCTGATCCCGATCGGCCGCGGCCAGCGGGAGCTGATCATCGGCGACCGCCAGACCGGCAAGACGGCGGTGATCATCGACACGATCATCAACCAGAAGACGATCAACGCCGGCACCGACGAGAAGAAGAAGCTCTACTGCATCTACGTCGCGATCGGCCAGAAGCGCTCTACCGTGGCGCAGCTGGTGCAGACGCTCGAAGAGCAGGGCGCCATGCAGTACTCGATCGTGGTCGCCGCCACCGCCTCCGACCCGGCGCCGATGCAGTTCCTGGCGCCGTATTCCGGCTGCACGATGGGCGAGTTCTTTCGCGACAACGGCCGCCACGCGGTCATCTTCTATGACGATCTGTCCAAGCAGGCCGTCGCCTATCGCCAGATGTCGCTGCTGCTGCGCCGCCCGCCGGGCCGCGAGGCCTACCCCGGCGACGTGTTCTACCTGCACTCCCGCCTGCTTGAGCGCGCGGCGAAGATGAACGACGCGCTGGGCGCCGGCTCGCTGACCGCCCTGCCGGTGATCGAGACGCAGGCCGGTGACGTGTCCGCCTACATCCCGACCAACGTTATCTCCATCACCGACGGCCAGATCTTCCTGGAGACGGAGCTGTTCTTCCGCGGCATCCGTCCGGCGGTGAATGTCGGGCTGTCGGTGTCGCGCGTGGGCTCCGCCGCCCAGGTGAAGGCGATGAAGCAGGTCGCCGGCCGCATCAAGCTGGAACTGGCGCAGTACCGCGAAATGGCGGCGTTCGCGCAGTTCTCCTCGGACCTCGACGCCTCCACCCAGCAGCTGCTGGCGCGCGGCTCGCGGCTGACCGAACTGCTGAAGCAGCCGCAGTACAAACCGCTGCCGATCGCCGAACAGGTGGTGGCGATCTTCGCCGGCGTGCGTGGCTTCCTCGACAAGGTGGAGCTGAACCGCGTCACCGCGTTCGAGACGGCGTATATCAGCGAGCTGAAGGCGCGCGCGCCGGAGATCATCCAGGCCATCGCGACCGACCTTGAGATCAAGCCGGACACCGACAAGAAGCTGACGGCGTTCCTGGAAAACTTCGCCAAGTCGTTCACGTAAAGGCCGCCGCCCGATGCCCAGCCTGAAGGCGCTCCGCACACGCATCAACAGCGTGAAGTCGACGCAGAAGATCACCTCCGCCATGAAGATGGTGGCGGCGTCCAAGCTGCGTCGTGCGCAGCAGCAGGCCGAAGCCGCGCGGCCCTACGCCGAACGGATGGAGCGGATGATGCGCGCGCTGGCGGCCTCGGTCGCCGGCTCGCCGACCGCGCCGCCGCTGCTGGTGGGCACCGGCAAGGAGCAGACCCACCTGCTGATCGCCGTGACGGCGGATCGCGGCCTGGCCGGCGGGTTCAATTCGACGATCGGGCGTGCGACCCGCAGCCTGGCGCGGCGGCTGGAAGCCGAGGGCAAGACTGTCAAGATCCTGTCGGTGGGCCGCAAGGGACGCGACTACCTGCGGCGCGAGCTGGCCAGCCGGCTGCTCGACCCGATCAGCTTTGCCGGCAAACGCCGCATCGAGTTCGCGGATGCCGCGGATATCGGCGAACGGGTCACCGGCATGCTGTTGGCGGGCGAGATCGACGTCGCGACGATCGTCTACAACCGCTTCCAGTCGGTCATCGCGCAGATCGTGACGGAGCAGCAGCTCATTCCGGCCCCGCCGCCGCCCGAGGGCGAGGCGACGGATACCGGCGGCGCGATCTATGAGTTCGAGCCGGACGAAGAGACCATACTGGCGAAGCTGTTGCCGCAGGTCCTGGCGATCCAAGTCTACCGCGCACTGCTGGAAAGCGCCGCCGGCGAGCATGGTGCGCGCATGACAGCAATGGACAGCGCGACGCGCAACGCGGGCGACATGATCAAGCGCCTGACGCTGAACTACAACCGCGCACGCCAGGCCAACATCACCAGGGAACTGATCGAGATCATCTCCGGCGCAGAGGCAATCTGACGTCGGGGCTTTCTGATCTCCCAAAAGCGTAGAGGGATAACACTCATGTCGGGTACCACGGGGTCGTTTTCTGCCGGGGCAAGCAACATCGTCGGACGCGTGACTCAGATCCTGGGTGCCGTGGTGGACGTACAGTTCGACGGCGAGCTGCCGTATATCCAGAACGCGTTGCACACCAAGATCGAGGACCGCCTGCTGGTGCTGGAAGTCGCCCAGGAACTCGGTGAGCGCACGGTGCGCACGATCGCCATGGACAGCACCGACGGCCTGGTGCGCGGCCAGGAAGTCACCGACACCGGCGAGCCCATCACCGTCCCCGTCGGTCCCGGCACGCTTGGGCGCATCCTGAACGTCATCGGCGACCCGATCGACGAGAAGGGCCCGATCTCCTACTCCAAGCGCATGCCGATCCACCGGCCAGCCCCATCGTTCGAGGAGCAGGCGACCTCCGCCGAGATCCTGGTGACCGGCATCAAGGTGGTAGACCTGCTGGCGCCCTACCTGAAGGGTGGCAAGGTCGGCCTGTTCGGCGGCGCCGGCGTCGGCAAGACGGTGCTTATCCAGGAGCTCATCAACAACATCGCCAAGGCGCATGGCGGCGTGTCGGTGTTCGCCGGCGTGGGCGAGCGCACCCGTGAAGGCAACGACCTGTATCACGAGATGATGGACGCCGGCGTTATCAAGGTCGACGACCAGGGCAACCTGCTGGAAGGCTCCAAGGTCGCGTTGATGTATGGCCAGATGAACGAGCCGCCGGGTGCGCGCGCCCGCGTCGGCCTGTCCGGGCTGACAATGGCCGAATACTTCCGCGACGAGGAAGGCCAGGA
>JARLIJ010000268.1 GCA_031291795.1 Acetobacteraceae bacterium
CCGCACGCTGACCGCGGTCGACAGCGCGGTGATGGTGATCGACGCCGCCAAGGGCATCGAGGCACGCACCCGCAAGCTGTTCGAGATCTGCCGCCTGCGCGACATCCCGATCATCACCTTCATCAACAAGATGGACCGCGAGTCGCGCGACCCGATCGAGCTGCTGGACGAGATCGCCTCCACCCTGGCGCTGGACACCTGCCCGGTGACCTGGCCGGTCGGCCGCGCCGCCGAATTCGCCGGCACCTACGACCTGCGCCACCGCGAGATGCACCTGACGACCGAATTGTCCCAGTCCGACAGGCGGCTGCAGGACGTGGCCGACGAGGTGGACCTGGTGCGCGGCGCGCTGCCGGAGTTCGACGTGGAGAGCTTCAACGCCGGCCACCTGACGCCGGTCTATTTCGGCAGCGCCATGAAGGGCATCGGCGTCAACGACCTGCTGGACGGGCTGGCCGAGTACGGCCCGAAGCCGCGCACCCAGCCGTCCGACAAGCGCCCGGTGGAAGCCACCGAACCCGCCCTCACCGCGCTGGTGTTCAAGATCCAGGCGAACATGGACCCCAACCACCGCGACCGCATCGCCTTCGCCCGCGTCTGCTCGGGGCGGCTGGTGCGCGGCATGCGGCTGAAGCAGGTGCGCACCGGCAAGCTGATCCCGCTGCACGCGCCGCAATTCTTCTTCGCCCGCGAGCGTGAGATCGCCGATGAGGCATTCGCCGGCGACGTGGTCGGCATCCCCAACCACGGCACCCTGCGCATCGGCGACACGCTGACCGAGGGCGAGGACATCAACTTCGTCGGCGTGCCGTATTTCGCGCCGGAAATCCTCCGCCGGGTGCGGCTGGACGACGCGATGAAGGCCAAGAAGCTGCGCCAGGCGCTGGTGGAACTTGCCGAGGAAGGCGTGGTGCAGCTGTTCCGCCCGCAGGACGGCTCCGCGCCGCTGGTGGGCGTGGTCGGCACGCTGCAGCTGGACGTGCTGCAGGCGCGGCTGGGGGCGGAATACGGCGTGGGGATCGGATTCGAGGCCTCGCCCTATGCGCTGGCCCGCTGGGTGACGTCGGCCGACCGCGCGGCGCTGGAGAAATTCATCGCCGACAACCGTTCGGCGATGGCCGACGACGTGGACGGCGACCCGGTGTTCCTGGCGAGTTCCGCGTTCATGATGCGCCGCGCCGAGGAACTGGCGCCGGGCCTGACGTTCCGCGACATCAAGGACGTGCGGGCGGAGAAGGTGGCGGCGTAAGGCGGGGCGGTCCCGTTGGTCCGCTCAAGACCGGCGCGATCCTTGCGTCGCTCGCTGGACCGCTGCTGCGCAACTGGATCTCAGTGACATGCCGCAGATGCTCGGAACGGACTGACAATGAAAGTCGCGGTGTTTAGTGTCAAACGGTATGATCGGGTGTTGCTGCGCGAGGCGAATGCCGCGCATGGCCACGCCCTGACCTTCCAGGAGGCGATGCTGGGGCCGGAGACGGTGCCGCTCGCCGTCGGCTATCCCGCAGTCAGTGTCTTCGTGAATGACAATATGGGGGCCGACGTGCTGGCGGCGCTCGCCGCCGGCGGCACGCAGCTCATCGCCACACGCTCGACCGGTTTCAATCACATCGATCTCGACGCGGCGAAAGCCTGCGGCCTGCGCGTGGCGCGGGTGACCGACTACTCGCCCTTCGCCGTCGCGGAATTTGCCGTCGGCCTGATCCTGTCGCTCAACCGCCACATCCACCGCGCCTATGACCGGACGCGCAACGGCAATTTCGAGCTCGAAGGGCTGATGGGATTCGACCTGCACGGCCGCACCGTCGGCGTGATCGGCACCGGCAAGATCGGCCGTACCTTCGCCCATATCATGGCGGGCTTCGGCATGCGCGTGCTCGGCATGGACGCCTATCCCTCGCCGGACTTCACTGCCCTGGGCGGCCGCTATGTCGATCTGGCGGAACTGATGGCCGAGAGCGACGTCGTCTCCCTGCACTGCCCGCTGACGCCCGCGACGCGGCACATCATCGGCGAGACATCGCTTGCCGCCGCCAAGCCCGGCCAGTTGCTGGTCAACACGAGCCGCGGCGGCCTGATCGACACCGCCGCCGCGATCGAGGCACTGAAGGACCGGCGGCTCGGCGGGCTTGCGATCGACGTCTACGAGCAGGAAGCGGACCTGTTCTTCCGTGACCTTTCAAGCGACATTATCGAGGACGACACGATCCAGCGCCTGGTGTCGTTCCCGAACGTGCTGCTCACCGGCCACCAGGCCTTCTTCACGCGCGACGCGATGTTCACCATCTGCCGCACCACGATCGAGAACATCACGGCCTTCGAGCGCGGCGAGCCCCTGGTCAACGAGGTGCCGACGTAGGCTCCCGCCAGAGCAACGCCCATGGCGACGGCGGCCATGGCATGCCGCCGCCCTTTCCAAACAATGGCCGTGACGTTCATATCGGGTCGATCCGTGTCGATCGGGCACACGTTTCCGTGGTCCGCGCGTCAGATGAAGGTGATATCACAACGGCTTGAGACTTCGGAACGATTTGCCGCCGCGCCCTGCCGCCCCTATCCTGCCGCCCATCGCAACACGGGAAACGCAAGCAGATGGCCGGTCTGTACTTTGAGGAATTCTTCGTGGGCCAGGAATTCGCCCACCCCTGGACGCGCACCGTCAGCGAGATGGACAACACGCTGTTCTCGGCGCTCACGATGAACGTGCAGCCGCTGCACATCGATGCCGAGTTCGCTGCCAAGACCGAGTTCGGCCAGCGCCTCGTCAACTCGATGTTCACCGCCGGGCTGATGGTCGGCATGACGGTGAACGACACCACGATCGGCACCACGGTCGGCAACCTGGGCTTCACCGAGATGAAGTTCCCCAAGCCGGTGTTCCACGGCGACACGCTGCGCGCCCGCACCAAAGTGCTGGCGGCGCGCGAGAGCAAGTCCCGCCCGACCGTCGGCATCGTGGAGTTCGAGCACACCTGCTGGAACCAGCGCGAGGAGATGGTGGCGATCTGCCGCCGCCAGGCGATGATGCTCAAGCGCCCCGTGGCATAAGGAGACCGGCATGGCCATCGCCCGCCTGCGTCGCCTGATCGCCGGCATGACCGAACTGGTCGAGGTCCGCGGCAATTCCGAAGCCGCCGCCCTCGCCCCGGCGCACGCCCTGCTGGCAGAGCTGGTGGCACAGGACGACTGGCTGCCGGCGGCGTTCGCCGCCTCGGGCAGCGACGGCTACCGGCAGTATTTGCTCTACGGCGATCCGCTGGAGCGGTTCTCGCTGGTCAGCTTCGTCTGGGGCCCCGGCCAGCGCACCCCGGTGCACGATCACCTGATCTGGGGCCTGGTCGGCATGCTGCGGGGCGAGGAGGAAGCCACGCCCTACACGCGTGCGCCAGACGGTACTTTGCTGGCCGGCGCACCCGCGCGGCTGAGCCCCGGAATGGTGGCGGCGGTCTCCCCCGCGCACGGCGATATCCACCGCGTCGGGAACGCGCTGCCCGACCGTGCGTCGATCTCCATCCATCTGTACGGCGGCAATATCGGCACGATTCGCCGCCACGCGTTCGACCCGGTCAACGGTGCGGCCCGCGACTTCGTCTCCGGCTATTCCGCCGCGGTGGTGCCGAACCTGTGGGCCTGATCACATGTCTTCCGGCGGCAGGAAGCTCTCGATGAGGTACAGCGGGCGCTGTTTCGTTTCGTTGAAGATGCGGCCCAGATACTCGCCGATCACGCCCAGGGTCAGCAACTGGACGCCGCCCAGGAACAGCACCACCGCCATCAGGCTGGGATAGCCGGCGACGGGGTTGCCGAACAGGATCGTGCGAACCACGAGCTGGATGATGAACACCGCCGCGAACACCGACACGAGCAGCCCTAGATAGCTCGCGATCTTCAACGGCATGACGGTGAAGCTGGTGATGCCCTCGATGGCGAAGTTCCACAGCTTCCAGTAATTCCACTTGGTGGTGCCGATGTGGCGCGGCGCGCGCTCATACAGCACCGCCTTGCTGGGGTAGCCCACCCAGGCGAACAGCCCCTTCATGAAGCGGTGGCCTTCCCGCAGCGTCCGCAGCGCCTCCACCACCCGCCGGCTCATCAGGCGGAAATCGCCGGTGTCGCGTGGCAGCCGCACATTCCCGATATCGGACATCAGCCGGTAGAACAGGGCGGCGGTGGTTTTCTTGAGCCAGGTCTCGCCCTGGCGGACGCTGCGCTGGGCGTAGACGATATCGAACCCCTCCTGCCACACGGACACCAGTTCGGGGATGACTTCCGGCGGGTCCTGCAGGTCGGAATCGATGATGATCACGGCATCGGCATCGGCATGGTCGAGCCCCGCCGTCATCGCAACTTCCTTCCCGAAATTGCGGGACAGGTTGATCAGCGCGACACGGCGGTCGCGCTCACGCAGTTGCCGCATGACCGCCAGCGTGGCGTCGGTGCTGCCGTCGTTGACGTACAGCACCTGCCAGGACCGGCCCAGCCGGCCCATGACGGCCGACAGGCGGCGGTGGAATTCCTCCAGCCCGGTCGCCTCGTTGTACGCCGGCACGATCACGCACAGCGCCGGACGGGGATGGGTCGCGATCGCGGGATCGGGCAGGGTTGCTACAGCGTCGGGCATGGGATCCTCGTGCGCCACTGACAGGGGGACGATCGGAGCGCGGCTGTATCGATATAGCGGCGCAATGCGACAAAATCACATCACGGCAAAATCACATCACGGCAAAATCACAACATGGATGGAGGGACCTTGGAATCGCGGGCCGAACACGGGCATGTCGCCATCCGCATGCGCCTTGCCCGCGGTCATCTGCCAGGTCGAACCGGCCGGCGCCGATGACCCAGGCCTTGGGGTACTGCGCCTTGCTGCGCCTGCCACGGATTGCCACCCTGCTGGCGGCGACCGGCCTGGCACGCCTGGCCAGCCGGATGTTCGTGCTTGCGATCGTGCTGTACGCGCTGGACCGGTTCCACGATCCCGGCTTCGCCGGCTGGCTGTCGTTCGCGGCGATGGCGCCGGGGCTGGCGACCAGCCCGCTGTCGGGTGCGATCCTGGACCGGATCGGAGCCCCCCGCGCCATCCTGCTGGACATGGCGGCCAGCGCCGCGCTGCTGGTGGCGCTGGCCGGGACGGCGTGGGCGGGGTTCGACAGCCGGACGCTGCTGGTCGGGTTGGTCGGGCTGTTCTCGCTGACCAGCCCGTTGAGTGCCGCCGGCATCCGCACGCTGCTGCCCCGGCTGGTGCCCCCTACGGTGCTGGACCGCGCCAACGCGCTGGATACGCTGGTCCATGGCCTCGTGGACGTGACCGGTCCCGCGCTGGCCGGCCTGCTGGCCGCCTTCGCCGAACCTCCCGTGACGCTGCTGGCAATCGCCGCGCTGTACGCCGCCGCGGCGGTTTGCCTGCATGGCGTGCGGGGGACCGGCGGCGTTGCGTCACGCCCGCGGCCGTTGCTCCGCCAGGCGGCCGAGGGCCTGCTGACCGTCGCCCGCACGCCCACGCTGCGCGGCCTGGTCGCCTCCTATGCGCTGTACCAAGTGGGCTGGGGCGTGCTGCTGGTCGCCGTGCCGGTGCTGATCGCGCGCGATGTCGGCTCCGGCGCGGCGCGCGACACGCTGACCGGCGCGCTCTGGGCCGCCTCGGGTGCTGCCGGAATCCTGGGGGCACTGCTGGCCGGGCAGGTCCGCGCGATCCACCGCGAACGCCGGTTCATGGCGTTGGGGATGCTGGCGACCGCCCTGGCGCTCTACCCGGTCGCGGCGCGCGGCGAGGTGGCAGGTCTGGCCGTCGGCCTGGCCGTGGCGGGGCTGGTGGCCGGCCCGATCGACGTGGGCGTGCTGACCCTGCGCCAGCGCCGCACCCCGCCGGAGCGGCTGGGGCGGGTGCTGGCGGTGTCGATGAGCCTGAACCTGGCCGGCATTCCCCTGGGATCGGCCCTGGGCGGCTGGCTGCTAGGCTGGGCGCCGGACATGGCCCTGCCGGCCGCCGCACTGGCAGCCGGCTTGGCGGCACTGGCTTGCTGGAGGCTGGTGCCGGCGCATGATCCCTGACGGGAGTTGCGCGCGGGCGGTGGCCCCTGTTGGTTGCCCCGGGGGCTGGCCCTAAACGGGCCTCAACCCTGGCGGCACTTCATGCGCGGGTTCTTCTTGTTGATGACGTAGACGCGCCCGCGGCGGCGCACCACGCGGCAGTTTTTGTCGCGCGTTTTCGCCGACCTCAGGCTGTTGCGAACTCTCATGACACCGGCGCTCTGATGGGTAAAAATGAGCGCCGGTGGATAGGCGCCGAGGCGGCCGGTGTCAAGGCAAGAGGTTGCCGACACGCGAGCCGCCTCCCCTGTCGGCGCCCCCCAAGGGCCTGAATTCGCGCTCAGAGCCTGATTTCGGTCCCCAGCACGGTCAGGAACTTCGCCAGCCACGCGGGATGCGCCGGCCAGGCAGGCGCCGTGATGAAGTTTCCGTCCGCCACGGCGTCAGCGACCGCAATGTCGGCATAGCGGGCACCGGCCAGCTCCACTTCCGGACGGCATGCCGGATAGGCCGAGATCGTGCGGCCGGCGATCACACCGGCAGCCGCCAGAAGCTGGGCACCGTGACACACCGCGGCGATCGGCTTCTTCTGGTCGGCGAATGCCCGGATCAGCTCCAGGACACGCGCATTGAGGCGCAGATGCTCCGGCGCGCGGCCGCCGGGAATGACCAGCGCATCGTAGTCCTGGGCCAGCACCCCCTCGAAGTCGGCGTTGATGACAAAGTTATGCCCCCGCTTCTCGGTATACGTCTGGTCGCCCTCAAAATCGTGGATGGCAGTCGCGATCTTGTCGCCGGCGACCTTCCCCGGAGACACGGCGTCGACGCGATGGCCGACCATGATCAATGCCTGGAAGGGCACCATGGTCTCGTAGTCTTCCGCAAAGTCTCCGACGATCATCAGGATACGCTTCGCGCTCATCTGCCGCACTCCTCTGGGTGGCCCGCCGACCCGGCGTCCCGTCTGGAAGTAGGCGCACGATCAGGACCTGCCATAGGCAGCAGGCCGCTGTGACGGAAAAGTCTTTTGGGTAGCTTTGCGTACCTGCGGCCATGCCGGCGGTTGGAAGCGGCATTGGCGGCAACCAGGATCGAAGGCCTGGCGCATCTATTTGACCATTGCGTGAAACCACACGCCCCCCCTAGCCTCATGCCATAAACGGGGAGCTTCGAAATGCGAAAACTGGCGTGGCTGGCGGCCGTTGCGGTCGCGGCGGCTGGCGGGCTGACCACCATTCCGGCCGCGGCACAGAAATCCGCGGACACCCTGCGCGTCGCCTGGCGCGACCAGATCGCCGATGTCGACCCGTATTTCAACAACCTGCGCACCGGCCTGGTCGTCGCGCACCAGGCGATGGACGGGCTGGTCTATCGCGACCCCAACGACCTGTCGATGAAGCCGCTGCTGGCGACCGCATGGAAATGGGTCGACGACACCACGCTGGAATTCGAGCTGCGCCACGGCGTGACATTCCACAACGGCGATCCCTTCACCGCCGCGGACGTGGTCTACACCGTCGGCGTCATCACCGATCCGAAATCGATGCTGTCGGTGCCAAGCAACTTCACCTGGCTCGCCGGCGCCGAGGCGATCGACGACTTCCACGTCCGGCTGAAACTGAAATCGGCCTTTCCGGCCGCGTTACAGTACATCGCCTTCGTGATGCCGATCTATCCCAAGGCGTATCGCGAGCGCGTCGGGCATGACGGCTTCAGCAAGGCGCCGATCGGCACCGGCCCCTACAAGATCACCCGCGTCGACAACGTCAGCGAGATCGACCTGGAGCGGTTCGACGGCTATTACGACGGCAGTCCGAAAGGCCACCCGCCGATCCGCAGGCTGGTGATCCGCGAAGTCAACGACGCCACCAGCGAACTGACCGCATTGCTGGGCGGCCAGGCGGACTGGATCTGGCAGTTCAACCCGGACCAGTTCGACGCCATCGCGGCGATGCCGACGCTGACTGCGTTGCGCCACGAATCCATGCGCCTCGCCCTCCTCAGCCTCGACGCCGCCGGCCGCTCGGGCGCCGCCAATCCGCTGACCAACGTGCTTGTGCGGCGCGCGATCTTTCACGCGATCGATCGGCCGACGTTTGCGAAACAATTGGTCCAGGGCGGCGCGCGCGTGCCCGACGGGCCGTGCTACTTCACGCAGTTCGGCTGCGATGCGGCGGCCGAAGTGCAGTACGGCTACGATCCCGCAAAAGCCAAGGCGCTGCTCGCAGAGGCGGGATATCCGAACGGGTTCGATACGGAAATCGTCAACGGGATCCTGCCGCAATGGGCCGGGGCGGTGCAGAACTACCTCGCCGCAGTGGGCATCCGCGCGAAGGTGTCGACGCTGCAGGCAACCCCGGCCATCACGCGCTACGAGAAGGGCGACGTGCCGATGTACATGAGCTCGTGGGGCTCGTATTCGATCAACGACGTCTCGGCGATCCTGCCGTACTGGTTCAGCTCGAACGTCGACGACGCCGCCCAGGACAAGGAGGTGACGGCCCTGCTGCGGCAAGGCGGATCGGTGGTCGATCCCGCGGCGCGCCGGCAAGCCTACAGTGCCGCCCTGCATCGCATCACGGACCAGGCCTACATGCTGCCGCTGAGCACGTACGTGACGACCTACGGCCTCTCCCGCCAGCTCAACTTCACCGCCTACGCCGACGAGATGCCGCGGTTCTACGAATGCACCTGGAAGTAGCGACGGGCCGCACGGCACTGCGGCCCGTCGCCGAGGCCCGTGCGATCAGCGGCGGCGACGCAGCAGCGTGACGCCGAACAGGCCGGATGCGAGCAGCAGCATTGACGCAGGTTCGGGCGTCGGCGCGAAGGCAACGCCCTTGATGTTGGTGCCGGCCGCGGCCGTCAGCAGCGTGCTGAAGCTCTCGCTGGTCGGGTCCGACAGGTTCGCCAGCGAGTCGCTGATGCCGTACAGGTAGCTCTGGTCCAGGTCGCCGATCGTGTAGCTGGTGGCATAGAGATCGACGGTATCGCCGACCACGACGCCGGTCAGCCCGAGCAGGCCGGTGACGCCGCTGGTGCCGGAGTTGTCCACCAGGTTGAGGCCTTTGTACAAGGTGTATTCCAGCGTCCAGGTGCCGTTGACCAGCA
>JARLIJ010000269.1 GCA_031291795.1 Acetobacteraceae bacterium
GAGGCCCGCAATGTCGAGCCTGCCAAGCGAGGCCGACGCGGCCTCATAGGCGGTTTCGCTCGACGTTCGCGGATCCATCACCCGGCTGGTCCACGTGGCGTCGCCGGTCGGGTCCGGGGCGTTCAGCAGGGCCATGGCCATGCCGCGTTCCGAGCGGACGCCGGCAAGCACGCCGAACAATTGTCGGCTCACGGCGGTGGCCTCGGAAATCCGTCCGGCTGTTTCGTGCGCTTGCCACGACCCGTAGGCGGCGAACCCGCTCAACAGGACGGCGAGCAGGCCCATAGCGCCAATGACGACACTGAGGATTGCCCTGATCGAGGTCTTCTGTAGCATGCTCAATGCAGCCCCCATTTCATAAGAGGGGGATATAACGATGTTAGCTTAAATAGCAGTGAATTCCGCCCGACGCCGGCCTGCGGGCGATTGTGGGATGGCCTCCCCCCCGCCATGCGGCGGCGTCTGCCGGCTGGTGTGGTTAGAACTCCAGCAGGTGGTCCCGCAGCATCGCGTGCTCATAGTGCGTCCGCACCACACCCATCTTCTGCAGTGCAGGCACCAACCCGTCGGCGATCTCGCTGATGTAGCGCCGTGTCAGCTCCGGATACATGATCAGGAACCCGTCGCCCCCGACCTCGTCGATCAGCGCGGACATCTCGTGCGCCACCGTATCGGGCGTGCCGATCAGCTTGACGTCCTTCAGTGCCCGCCCGGCCTCCAGCAATTGCCGCGGGGTCTTGCCGCTGCATTGCGCGGCGATCGTCTGGTGGCCGTTCGACTGTAGTTCGGGCAGCATCTCGTCCATGCCGAACTTCGAGAAATCGATCCCGGTCAGCCGGGAGAACGAGGCCAGGTGGAAGTCCGGATGCGCGTTGGCTTCGGCGATCTGGGCCTCGCGGCGGGCCTGGGCGGTCGCCTCGAACTCGTCGACCAGCGGCGAGATCATGAACAGCACCTTGATGTGGTCGGGATTGCGCCCGAACGCGCGGGCCTGCGCGCGGATATCGTCGCGGAACGCCTTCATGGCGGGGATGCTGCCGGCCGAGGCGATGATGGTCTCCGCCCAGCGCGCCGCGAAGCTGCGCCCGCGCGCCGACCCGCCGGCCTGGCAGATGACCGGCCGGCCCTGCGGCGAGCGCGGTGCCGACAGCGGCCCGCGCGAGCGGAAATACTTGCCCTCAAAATGCACCGGATGGACCTTCGTGGGATCGGCGAAGATCTCGTTCTCCCGGTCGATGACCATCGCGTCCGGCTCCCACGAGTCCCACAATTTGTGGACCAGCTCGACGAATTCGTCGGCCATCTCGTAGCGCTGGTCGTGTGGGAACTGGCGCTCCAGGCCGAAATTCTGCGCGCCGCCGTCGTTGCTGCCGGTCACCAGGTTCCACCCGGCGCGGCCGTCGCTGACATGGTCCAGCGTGTTGGTCAGGCGCGCCAGCAGGAACGGGTTGTACTCGGTGGTCGACAGCGTGGTGACGATCCCGATGCGCGAGGTCGCCTGGATCAGGAATGGCGCCAGCACCGACGGATCGAGCTTCGGCGAGTCCACCGCGTAGCGCAGGTAGGTTTCGTGCGAGTTCTGGTAGGTGTAGGGAATGTTCGAGGAATCCTCGATCATCACGTAGTCGAAGCAGGCGCGTTCGAGCTGCTGGGACAGGGTGACGAACAGGTCGGGCTTGACCCAGCTTGCCGGGTTCGGGCCACCCCAGGGCGTGCGCCAGGCCTTTGGCCCGTAGCCCTTCGAGATGAACCAGGCGAGGTGGAACGGTGTCTTCGACATGCGCAGCTGCCCCTTTCGTCGGCGCCCTTTGCCTGCCGGCGAACGCCACGGTTCGGGGTCGGCGCCTGTGCAATGGGCTGGAAGTGACCACGCAAAACCTATGCCAGGCGCTGCCGGGGCGGCGAAGGCCCGAGGATGCGACAGGTCTGGTGAGCGACCCGTTTGCCGGTTGCGATCACATTGAAGACGTTGACCCGCGCGTCCGGTCACGACGGCGTGGCCCAAAATTATCGGATGATGCAACGGATCCTCGACCTGCGGCCTGCTGATGCTCGCCGAGCCGGCGTGATCCATAACCATCTGTCCGGCTGCCGGACTTGGGGGGTAATTGCCGAAGGTGCCTGGACGCGGTTGGCCAGAACGTTACGGTGCAAACTTGCAATAATATGTTCCGGTACTAGTTTATAATCATAGCGGATTAAATGGACGGCACCGCTATATGACCGTTGCATGACGGTGCAACAGGAGCCGCCGGCGCATATCGTCCAGTGGCGCACGGCAGGAGAATGTCTGTTATGAAGTTCCATTCGGTACAGTTCAGAATTGCATTCCTCGCAGCGCTATGTGTGTTCATTGCGACTGCCATTTTAGTTGGTTACGATATAGTGTCAGTCAGAAGCACGCAGGCCTATGTGACCGATGAGGTGCACGGGATCCTGGATCGCAAGACAAAAGAGAGCTTGCAGACGCTGGCTGCAACCCAGGCAGGCGTTATTCGTCACGAGCTCGATACAGCCTTCGACGCGGCCCGCGACGTGGCGCGCACATTTGAACAGCTTGCAGCCGCCTCTGGCAATGTCAGCACGCCCTTGGCGCTGCGGCGCGGGCAGTTCAACGGAATCCTTTTGACTGTCCTCAAGGACAATCCGCAGTTCAACGGCACCTACAGTGCATGGGAGCCGAATGCGCTCGATGGTCAGGATGCCGCTTTTCAGGACGATCACGACATGGGGGCGGACGCCACCGGCCGCTTCCTGCCCTATTGGACCCGCGACCCTTCGGGACGGATCGCCGTTCAGCCACTCGTGGAATATAACAGCCGGGACCTGCATCCCAACGGCGTGATGAAGGGCGGCTGGTATATCGGCCCGCAGGAAGGCAACGGCGAAAGCATCCTCGATCCGCTTGCCTATGTCGTGCAGGGTGCCAAGGTCTATCTCGCGACAATGTCGGTGCCGATCACGATCGGTGGCAAGTTTCACGGGGTCGCCGGCGCCGATTACAACCTGGCTTTCGTGCAGAAGCTCGCCGAGAAGGTGAGCAGCTCGATCTACGGGGGGCAGGCCTCGGTCACCATTATCAGCCACAAAGGTCTGGTGGTTGCATCGAGCCAGCACCCTGAACTGATCGGGGGCTCGTTCGAGGGTATCGATCCCGCCTGGAAAGACGATGTGAAATCCGTCCAGGCCGGAAGCGAGCTCGTCTCGGTGGACGCGGGCAGCGACACGATCAAGGTGTTCGCCCCGATTGCCATCGGTCGCACGAAGACTCCGTGGTCGGTGTTGATCGCCGTGCCGCGGAAGCTGGCGATGGCTGAGGCAAGAGCCCTCGGCGTCTCGCTGGCCGATCGGGGCGCGCACGACACACAATGGCAGATCATCGTCGCGCTTGGTGTTCTGGCCGTTGCAGTTGGTGCCAACTGGCTTGCGGCCCAGAGAATTGGGAGACCGATCCAAGGCATGACCGACGCGATGCACCGCCTTGCCGCCGGCGACCGGACAGTCGAGGTGCCTTCCATCGGCCGGAGGGGAGAGATCGGCAGCATGGCTGACGCCGTTCAGGTGTTCAAGGTGAACGCACTCGAAAAGGAGCGTCTGGAAGCGGCGCAGGCGGAGAACGAGAGGCAGGCCGCGGAGGACAGGCGTCGGGTCATGCTCGAACTCGCGGCCAGTTTTGAAGCCAAAGTGGGCCAACTTGTGAACGGGCTGTCGTCGTCGGCGACCGAGCTGCAGGCGACGGCAGGGTCGATGTCCGCCACCGCAGCCCATACCACGCAGCAGGCGAGCACGGTCGCAGCGGCGGCGGAGGAGGCAAGTGCCGGCGTGCAAACCGTATCGGCCGCAGCCGAGGAACTCAGCTCGTCGATCAGCGAGATCAGCCGTCAGGTTGCCCACTCGTCGAAGATCACCGGGCAGGCGGTCGCCGACGCGCAGCGGACCGACAAGATCGTGCAGGCGCTGGCGGATGGCGCGGAGAAGATCGGACATGTTATCGGTCTGATCACCAATATCGCTGGCCAGACCAACCTGCTGGCATTGAACGCGACGATCGAGGCGGCGCGGGCGGGCGACGCGGGGAAAGGTTTCGCGGTCGTTGCGTCGGAAGTGAAAAGCCTGGCCAACCAGACGGCGAAGGCGACCGAAGAGATCGGCATGCAGATCGCGCAGATCCAGGCCGCGACGAAGGAGGCTGTCGCTGCGATCCATGGGATTACCGTAACGATCGAAGAGGTGGGCTCGATTTCAATCAGCATCGCGACGGCGGTCGAGGAGCAGGGTGCGGCAACGGCGGAGATTGCCCGCAACGTGCATCAGACCGCCCAGGCGACGCAGGACGTGACGGCACACATCGGCAGTGTGAGCCACGCGGCCAACGATACCGGCGCCGCCGCAAGTCAGGTGCTCGGGGCTGCGAGCAGCCTGTCCCAGCAATCGGAACAGCTGACCGTCGAGGTGGACAGCTTCGTGGCAGGCGTGCGCGCGGCATGAACGATTGAGCGTGCCGGCGGGCGCCGCCGCGTATCGGTTGGACATGCGGATGGCGGCCGGGAAATCCGGCTGCTGCCGGAGACCAGACGAATAGCCCGGGGCCGCCCGTCGTCCAGCGATTTGTCCCCGGCCGGCAGACCCGTTATCCAGCCGGTATGTCCGATCACGCCAAGCCCCCGACCATCGCCGACCTGTTTCTCGGCTTCTTCACCATCGGCATGTTCGGCTTCGGCGGCGTGCTGCCCTGGGCGCGGCGGATGATCGTCGAACAGCGCCGCTGGCTCAGTGCCGCCGAATTCACCGACATGCTGGGCCTCTGCCAGTTCCTGCCGGGTGGCAACATCATGAACGTCACCATCGCCCTCGGCGCGCGGTTCCACGGCGTGCCGGGGGCGGCGGCCGCCTTCCTCGGGCTGATGACCGCGCCGGTTGCGATCGTCATCGGCCTCGGCGCGGTCTATGAGCGCTACGCCGACCTGGCGACGGTCCGCCATGGCTTCGCCGCGCTGGCCGCCGCCGCCGCCGCCCTGGTGCTGTCCACCGCGCTGAAGATCGCCGCACCGCTGCGCACCCGCCCGCTGGAGGTTGCGGTCGGCGTCGTCACCTTCCTCGCCATCGCGGTGCTCCGCCTGCCGCTGCCGCTCGCGCTGCCGGTGCTGGCGGCAATCTCCACCATCCTGCTGTGGCGGGTCGGGCAATGAGCACGCTGCTCGGTTTGGCGCTGGTGTTCGCCCAGTTGTCGCTGCTGGCGTTCGGCGGCACCAACTCGGTGCTGCCGGAGATGCAGCGCCAAGTGGTCACGCTGCACCACTGGCTGGATGCGCAGGATTTCGCCGCGATGTTCGCGCTGGCGCAGGCCGCGCCTGGGCCGAACATGATGGTGGTGAGCCTGATCGGCTGGCGCGTCGGCGGCCTGTCCGGGGCGCTGACGGCGACGGTGGCGGTGTCGCTGCCCTCCTCGGTGCTGACCTACCTGGTGAGCGGCACCTGGCAGCGGTTCCGCGATGCGCCCTGGCGGCGCGCGGTGCAGGCGGGGCTGCGGCCGGTGACGGTCGGCCTGGTGACCGCCTCGGCCGCGCTGCTGATCCGCAGCACGACGGTGGGGTGGGCGACGGCCGCAATCACCGTCGCATGCACCGCTGTGTTTCTGATGACTCGCATCCACCCGCTGCTGGTGCTGGCCGTCGCCGCCGTGCTGGGGGCGTCCGGCCTGCTGTACTAAGGAGCGGGCGCCTCAGGCCGACCAGGCGTGCAGCGCCAGGCTGGCGATGTCGCGCAATTCCGCCCGGCCGGCCCCCGTCGTCGCCTGGATTGCGATGCCGTTGCATACCGCCACCAGATAGCGCGCCAGGGCCGCAGGATCGGCGGTGTCGGGCAGGTCGCCATCCTCGCGCGACCGAGCGAAGCGCTTGCGCAGGGAGTCCTCCAGCAAGGCGCGGCGGCGGGCCAGCTCGTGCGGGATCTCCTGGGTACTGACGCCGCATGACAGCCCGCCTTGCAGGAACAGGCAGCCCGGCGGCTCGTCGGGGTCGGTGACTAGGTCGACCAGGCCGAACAACAGCCGTTCGGCCGTCGCGCGCGCCGTCGGGGCACCCAGCACTTCGGCCATGCAGGATTCGCGGCGGGCGTCGTAATGGTCGAGCACCGCCTTGAACAATCCTTCCTTGCTGCCAAATGCCGCATATAGGCTGGGCGAGTTGATGCCCATCGCCTTCGTCAGCTCGGCCAGCGAGGCGCCCTCATAGCCCAGCCGCCAGAAAACCTTCATCGCCTCTTCCAGCGCCGCTTCGGTGTCGAACGCGCGGGGACGTCCCACGGCCACAATGAGCCTCCATTTTCTTTTTGTGCTGGCCGATACATAAGAAGCTTGAAAGCCCGGGTCCAGCCCTATATTTGTGACGAACGATACAGAAAGCCGGGAGTCCTCCGATGGCCGACCCTACCGATCAACACCTTCCCGGCCGTCCGGCCGTACGACCCGTTCGGGGCCGCAGCCGGCTGCTCTGGGGGGCCGCGATCCTGATCCTCGGCGGTGCCGGCCTCGGTGCCTGGCACTATGCCACGGGGACCCAGGCCGCCGCCCAACCCATCATCATGGCACCGCCGCCGGTCACCGTCAGCGCACCGTTGCTGCGCGACCTGGCCGGCTGGACGCGCTTCACCGGCCAGTTCTCCGCCGTCGACCAGGTGGAACTGCGCGCCCAGGTGAGCGGCTACCTGACCGAGATACACTTCACCGACGGCCAGATCGTCCATAAGGGCGACCTGTTGTTCGTGATCGATCCCCGACCTTACGAGATCCAGCTGCAGCAGGCCAATGCGCAATACCAGACTGCCCTGGCCTCGCTGGATCTGACCAACCAGCAGCTGAAGCGCGCGGCCGAACTCCAGCGCCGCGACTTCGAATCGCGTGACGTGCTGGACCAGCGGGTCCAGGCACAGCGTTCCGCCCAGGCGGCGGTCGAGCAGGCCACCGCGGCGATCCACTCGGCCCAGCTCAACCTGGAGTTCTCCCACGTCACCGCGCCGTTCGGCGGGCGGATCGGCGCGCATCAGATCTCGGTCGGCAACCTGGTTCAGGGCGGGCCGGGTGCCACCTCCAGCACCCTGCTGGCGACCATCGTCTCGCTCGACCCGATCCACCTGGACTTCGACATGAGCGAGTCGGACTACCTCGCGTGGCGCCGCTACCAGGAGGCCGCGCAGGCCAACGGGGCGATCGACCCGACGGTCGAGGCCAGCCTGTCCGATGAGCGGGGATGGGCCCGCCGCGGCAAGCTTGATTTCGTCGACAACCAGCTGGACCGCAGCAGCGGCACCATCCATGCCCGCGCCAGCCTCGCCAACCCGGACCTGCTGATCGCGCCCGGCCAGTTCGCCAGCCTGCGCCTGCCCACCACAGCGACACGGTCGGTCTTCCTGGTGCCCGATGCCGCCGTGATCACCGACCAGTCGAACAAGCTGGTCATGACGGTCGCGCCGGACGGCACCGTAGTGCCCAAGCCGATCCAGGTTGGCCCGTTGAATGACGGCTTGCGGGTCGTCACCGCCGGCCTGACGCAGGCCGATCGGGTCGTCATCAACGGGCTGGTACGCGCCCGCCCCGGCGGCAAGGTCACGCCGCAGGCCGGCACCATCGCACTCGCCGCGTCGGACACGTCGCCCACCCGCACCGAATAGTACCGGCCCCCCAATAACGCCGGCACCAAGCGACGCCTGTCCCGCCAGCCCGTTCTCCGGGCCAGCGGCCTCTATCCGAACGTCCCGAACCGCGCCGCACGCGCCGCGCCGGAGTAACGCCGATGCGCCTGTCGCATTTCTTCATAGACCGGCCGGTTTTCGCGACCGTGCTCAGCCTGTTCATCACCATCGTCGGCGGCATCGCCTACTTCGCCTTGCCCGTCGCGCGCTACCCCGAGATCGTGCCGCCGACCATCGTGATCACCGCGACCTATCCGGGCGCGTCGGCCGAGGTGGTCAGCCAGACCGTCGCCACGCCGCTGGAACAGCAGATCAACGGCGTCGAGAACATGCTGTTCATGAGCAGCCAGGCGACCGGCGACGGCAAGCTCAACATCACCGTCACCTTCAAGCTCGGTACCGACCTCGATACCGCGCAGGTGCTGACGCAGAACCGCGTGGCGATCGCGCTGCCGCGGCTGCCGGACACGGTGCAGCGCCTGGGCGTCACGGTGCAGAAGAACTCGCCCGACATGCTGCTGGTGATCCACCTGTCCTCGCCGGACGGCTCGAAGGATCAGCTCTATTTGTCGAACTATGCCACGCTGCAGGTGAAGGACGTGCTGTCGCGCATGGAAGGCGTCGGCAACGTGCAGATCTTCGGCGACCGCGACTATGCCATGCGGATCTGGCTCGACCCGGACAAGGTTGCCGCGCATGACCTGACCGCCGGGGAGGTGGTGGCGGCGCTGCAGGCGCAGAACGTGCAGGTCTCGGCCGGCGTGCTGAACCAGCCGCCGGTGGCGACCCCGGGCGCGTTCCAGTTGAACGTGCAGACGCTGGGGCGGCTGACCGATCCGGCCCAGTTCGACAACATCATCATCAAATCCGACAGCCAGGGCCGCGTCACCCGGCTGCGCGATATCGGGCGCTCCGAACTCGGCGCCCAGGATTACGGGTCGAACGGCTACCTGGATACGCGGGAGGCGGTGCCGCTGCTGATCTACCAGCAGCCGGGCTCCAACGCGCTTGCCACTGCCACCCGCGTGCGCGCCGCGATGCAGGAGCTGTCGATGCATTTCCCCCCCGGCCTGCGCTATGACATCGTCTACGACACCACCGAGTTCATCTCGCAGTCGGTGCATGAGGTGGTGAAGACCATCCTGGAGGCGATCGCTCTGGTGGTGGTCGTGGTGATCGTGTTCCTGCAGACCTGGCGGGCGTCGGTGATCCCGATCGTCGCGATCCCGATCTCATTGGTCGGCACGTTCGGCGCGCTGGCTGCGATGGGGTTCTCGCTCAACAACCTGTCGCTATTCGGGCTGGTGCTGGCGGTCGGCATTGTGGTCGACGACGCGATTGTCGTGGTGGAGAACGTCGAGCGCAACCTGCGCAGCGGCCTGACGCCACGGGAAGCAGCGCACCGAACCATGGACGAGGTCGGGGGGGCGCTGGTCGCCATTGCCCTGACCCTGTGCGCGGTGTTCGTGCCCTCAGCGTTCATCTCGGGCATTTCCGGGCAGTTCTTCCGCCAGTTCGCGGTGACCATCGCGGCCTCCACGGTGATCTCCTGCTTCGTGTCGCTGACGCTGAGCCCGGCGCTGTGCGCGCTGCTGTTCAAGCCGCATGTCGAGGGGCACGCGGCGCGCCGCGGCCTGGCCACGCGGCTGGTGGGCGGGGCGTTCGACGGCTTCAACCGGGGGTTTGAGTGGCTGTCGCAGCGCTACGGGCGGTTCGCCGCACGGCTGATCCGCATGAGCGTGTTGGTGCTGGCGGTGTATGCCGGGCTGATCGGCCTGACCGGCTTCCAGTTCAGCCGCGCGCCCACCGGGTTCATTCCCGAGCAGGACCAGGGCTACCTGATCACCGTGCTGCAGTTGCCGCCCGGTGCCTCGCTGGCGCGCACCGATGAAGTGGTCCGCAAGGCCACCCAGATCATCCTGGACACGCCCGGCATCGCCCACGCCGTGCCGTTCTCGGGCTTCGACGGCGCGACCTTCACCAACGCGCCGAACGCCGGCGCGATCTTCTCGCCGATGCTGCCGTTCGAGCAGCGCGAGCCCAAGGGGCTGACCTCGGACGTCATCCTGGCCAGCCTGCGCCAGCGCCTGGCCAGCATCCAGGACGCCTTCATCATCACCATCCCGCCGCCGCCGGTGAACGGCATCGGCACGGCGGGCGGCTTCAAGATGATGGTGCAGGATCGCGCCGGCCACGGCCCGGCCGCGCTGGAGGCGGCAGTCACCGACCTGACGCAGGCGGCCAACCAGACCCCCGGCCTGGTCGGCATCTTCTCGCTGTTCAGCACCCGCACGCCCACCGTGTTCGCCGATATCGACCGTGAGAAGGCCGAGAAGCTGGGCGTCTCGCCCGACAAGGTGTTCGAGGCGCTGCAGGTCTATCTCGGCTCCGCCTACGTCAACGACTTCAACTACCTCGGCCGGACGTATGAGGTCCTGGCGCAGGCCGACAGCCAGTTCCGCGGCAACGTCGACGATATCTCCCGCCTGAAGACGCGCAATGCCGCCGGCGCTATGGTGCCGATCGGGTCGGTTGCGCAGTTCCAGGACGTCACCGGGCCGTATCGCGTGCCGCGCTACAACCTGTACCCGGCCGCCGAGGTGCAGGGCAACGCCCTGCCGAACATCTCGTCCGGCCAGGCGCTGGGAATGATGGAGAAGCTCGCCGCCGAACATCTGCCGCCGGGGTTCGGCTTCGAGTGGACCGACCTGGCGTTCCAGCAGCGCCAGCCGGGCAGCTCGACATTGCTGATCTTCGGCGCCTCGGTGCTGTTCGTCTTCCTCGTGCTGGCCGCGCAGTACGAAAGCTGGAGCCTGCCGCTGTCGGTGGTGCTGATCGTGCCGATGTGCCTGCTGGCGGCGGTGAGCGGGCTGATGGCCCGCGGCATGAGCGTGGACGTGCTGTCGGAGATCGGCTTTGTGGTGCTGGTCGGCCTGGCGGCGAAGAACGCGATCCTGATCGTGGAGTTCGCCAAGCAGGACGAGGAAGCGGGCGAGAGTCCGGCCCAGGCGGCGGCGCATGCGGCGCGCACCCGGCTGCGGCCGATCCTGATGACGTCGTTCGCGTTCATCCTGGGCGTGGTGCCCCTCGTCACCGCCACCGGCGCCGGCGCCGAGATGCGCCAGTCGCTCGGCACCGCGGTGTTCTTCGGGATGCTGGGCGTGACGCTGTTCGGCCTGGTGTTCACGCCGGTGTTCTACGCCACGATCCGCCGGCTGGTGGGCGCGCGGCGGCGGACGGTGCCGGCGGTGGCCCATGACGGCGCGCATGACGGTGCCCACGCGGCGGCGGAGTAGGGGAGTAACTGACCGTCGGCGGCCTTTGCGGTCGTCGGCGGCTCCCCGTCAGGCCTGTGGCGGGCGGTGCCGGAACAGTGCTTCGAGGTTCCGACTGCCGTGGAGTACACCGGCGACGCCCAGCGGCCGCATAGCCGGGTCGTAGACGATCGGGTAGGAAAAAACCGGCCAGAATTTCACCGGTTCGTTCGTGGGATCCTCGCGGCTATGGCCGACGCCGGGCGTCCGCGTGAGGAAGCGCGGTGCAAGCTGGATTTCGCTCAGCACATGGCGGACGAGCGGCGCACCGCCCTGGCCCATCAGATGGCGCTTGATGTCGTCGAGGTCGCCCTCGGCTTCCGGCGAGAGGCGGTAGCCGGTCACCCCGGCTCATGACGTGCGTCGGCGTCCAATTCGGCTTCGATGCGGGCGAAGACCGCCTCTCCGTCCGTCCCCTTGCCGGAGCGCAAGGAGGCCATGCCCGCGGCGATCTTCTCGCGGATGCCGTTCCTCTGCAGTTCACGCATCTGGTCGCGTTCATCCATCAGGCGAAGGGCCTCGCGAATGACTTCGCTGGCCGAACCGTAGAGGCCGGTCTCCACCTTGCGGTGGACCAGCTTTTCCAGTTCAGGGGTGAGGCTGACGTTCATGACGACCCAAGGGTGTGCAGGGACAAAGCGTACCATGATAACGAGGTTTGGCAAAGTTTGTTACTACCTCACGCCGCGTTCGCCGCTCCCGCGGCATCCCGCTGGCCGTCCGCTTCCCCGCGGTCCGTTGTGATCGTCACCGACACGTCCATCC
Source organism: Acetobacteraceae bacterium (assembly GCA_031291795.1). Classification (GTDB taxonomy): domain Bacteria; phylum Pseudomonadota; class Alphaproteobacteria; order Acetobacterales; family Acetobacteraceae; genus Rhodopila. The sequence goes on from JARLIJ010000269.1 coordinate 11,769, forward strand.
CCAGGTAGTCCGTCGCCTTCCCGGTGAAGCTGCCGCGCAGGGGGATCGCCTGGGACGGGTCGCGCGTGACCGCCACGCGGATCAGGTTGCGGTCGCTCACCAGCGCGTTGGTCGGGTCGAACGGCACCCAGCCGGCGCCGGGCAGGTAGATCTCCGCCCAGGCATGAGTGGCGCCGCCGCCCACCACGCTGTTCTTCCCGCCGGAGAGGCCGGTGCCATCATACAGGTAGCCCGACACGAAGCGGGCGGCGAAGCCCAGGCTGCGCGCCGCCTCCATCAGCAGCAGTGCGAAGTCGCGGCAGGTGCCGGTGCCCCCGGTCAGCGTCGTCACCGGATGCTGGGTACCCATCTCGTCGCGCGGATTGTAGGTCAGCGTCTCATGGATCGCCTTGGTCATCGCCGTCAGGATGCCCAGCGTGTCGCGCTCCGGCACGGCGTCGATGAAGCGGCCCGCCCAGCGGTCGATGTGGTGCTCCGGGTCGGTGTAGTGCCGCTCCTTGGTGCGGCCGAGGTCCGGGATTTCCGCCACGTCGTAGCTAAACGGGAAATGGCGCGCGAAGCCTTCAAGCATGACGGAGCCTGCCGCCAGCGGGTAGTGCTGGGCGCGGAACTTCGATTCCACGAACAGCTCGCGCGCCGGTTCGGCGAACCGCGCGATCGCCACCGAGTTGCCGAACACGTCGTGCAGCCAGCGGACCGTGCCACGCGGGCGCAAGGTCAGGGCGGTGTCGATCAGGCGCAGGTCGTGGCTGTCGCGC
>JARLIJ010000270.1 GCA_031291795.1 Acetobacteraceae bacterium
GCACCCTGCTTCCCGCAGCATGGCGGCGACGACCGCCGTCTCGATGCCCTCCGCCACCACCGTCAGGCCGAGTTCGCGCGCCATCGAGATCGTGGCGCGGACGATCTTCCAGGCGTCCGCATCGGTATCGCAGTTGGTGACGAAGGATCGGTCGATCTTCAGTTCGGAGAACGGCAGGCGCAGCAGGGTCAACAGCGAGGAATGGCCGGTGCCGAAATCGTCGATCGACAGGCTGACGCCCTTGATGCGCAGCCGGGTCAGCACTTCGGCCGCGACCAGCGGGTTGGCGATGACGGAGCTTTCGGTGATCTCCGCAATCAGGGCGCCCGGTCCCAGCTCCACTTCATGCAGGAGCCGGTCGATCTCCTCCGGCAGCGACGGTTCGGCCAGCACCATCGGCGAGATGTTGACCGCCACCGAACAGGCCGGGTGGCTCGCCCGCCAACGTCGGCAGGCGGACAGCGACTGGCGCAGGACGCGGGCGGTGAGCTTGACGATCAGACCGTTGCGCTCTGCCAGTGGAATGAAGACGTCCGGCGTGACGAGCGGTGCGGCGGGGTGTTGCTTCCAGCGGGCCAGGGCTTCGACCCCGACGACATGGCCCTCGCGCAGGGCCACTTTCGGCTGGTATTCCGCGTACACCTCATCACGATCGAGGGCATCCGACAGTTCGTCGGCCGTGGGGGGCTGATCCTCGGCTTCCTGCTCGCGCAGGGATCGCAACGGGGCACGCAGCAGCATCTCCCGCAGGGCGCGGGGGGCGACCGGCTTTTCCAGGGCGCCGGCAACGCGCAGGCCGAGGGCGGCGGCCAGGCGCATGCTGGCCGTGCGGACCCGGTCGTCGAGGCGGGATATGAAGATCAGCGTGGGATCGGAGCCGCCGGCACGCAGCGCCTGGAGCAGGCTGATCCCCTCCGACTCGCCCAGCGAAAGGTCCAGCACGACCGCATCGTAGTGCCGTTCGGCCAGCCGTTCGCTGGCTTCCTCCAACGTTGCAGCGGAGTCGGCAACAAAACCCAGCGATTCCACCGCGCGGCTGACGATCATGCGCTGGATGCGCTCATCGTCCACCACCAGGAGGTGTCGTGCAGGGCTGTGACCATATTCCACGCGAAACTCCTGCCGAAAGACCGCCATACCGTGATTGGACCGCCATACCCTGATTGTACAGCCATACCTCGATTATAAAGTCGGCATCAAAAATACGGCTGTTTCCTCATCATTCGTCCCGAGGAGTGAACAACCGATGAAGCCGGTTGCATTCTTTGGCGGTTGACACGGCGCGGCCCAGGTCGGTCATGTGCCGGCATGCGGATGGCGTGGACCCGGATCGCGATCCTGACGGCTGGCCTGGCCGTGTGCTGGCTCGCCGAGGGGTTGGTCGCGCCGGCCCATGCGGCACCGGCGCGCGATCGCTATTTCATCACCAGCGACAATGTCCGGCTGCACATGATCGAGGCAGGGCCGCCAACCGGGCATACCATCCTGTTCGTGCCCGGCTGGACCATGCCGGCCTGGATCTGGGCCGCGCAGATCCAGGCGTTCAGCCGCACCTACCACGTGGTGGCGTTCGATCCGCGCGGCCAGGGTGAGTCGGATGTGCCGCCGGGCGGCTACGAGCCGCTGCGCCGCGGGCAGGATATTGCCGAGGCAATCGCCAACCTGGAGCCGGTTCCGGTTATCGTTGTGGCCTGGTCGCTGGGGGTGCTCGACACGCTGGCGTATGTGCACACCCACGGCGACACGAATCTGGCCGGGCTCGTGCTGGTCGACAACTCGGTGGGCGAGGCGCCGGCGCCGGTGCCGTCCCCGCCGCCGCGCCATCCTGCGCCGCCGCTGCCCCACGCCGAGGCAATGCGCCGCTTCGTGCAGGGCCTGTTTGCCCATCCGCCAGGGGAAGCCTATCTCGACCGGCTGACCGAGGCGTCGCTGCATACGCCGGAGGCCGCGGGGCGTGCATTGCGCTCCTACCGCCTGCCGCGGACCTATTGGCGGGACGCGGTGTATGCCACCAGCCGGCCGGTGCTGTATGTGGTGCGCCCGTATTGGGAGGCGCAGGCCGAGAACCTGTCCCGCAACAGACCGGGAACCGAGAGTGCGATCTTCACCCATGCCGGCCATGCCCTGTTCGTCGACGAGCCGGCGCGCTTCGACGCGCTGCTGGACGATTTCATCCGCCGGCGCATCTGGCCGTGACGGCCCATTGCCGTGCGGGCGTGCCGTAGCCGCATGAGCCTGATCCCGCTCTTCCTCGTCTCGCTGGCCGCGGTCGGCTACGAGACCGCGCTGACCCGCTACTTCGCCGTCGCGAAATGGTCGGAATACGGCTACTGGGTGATTTCCATCGTGATGGTGGGGTTCGCGCTCAGCGGCGTCGTGCTGGCCCTGGCGCGCGACGCGTTCGCCCGCAACGGGGAGCGGCTGATGGCCGCGTTGCCCGCCTTGCTGGTCCTGACGGCGGCGGCCGGCTACCACTTCACGACCACCAACCCGTTCAATCCGTTACAGTTGCAGAACCCGGCGACCTGGCAGCCGCAGATCTGGAACATCGCGGGGTATTACGCGGCGCTGCTGCCGTTCTTCTTCCTCGCGGGCAGTTTCATCAGCCTGTGCTTCGTGCTGAACGCCGAACGGATCGGCGTGGTGTATGGCGCGGACCTGACCGGGGCAGGGACCGGGGCCGCGGCGATCCTGGTGGCGATGTTCGGACTGCACGCGTTCGACCTGGTGCCGCTGCTGCTGGTTCCGCTGGCGGCCAGCGCGGTGTTCACATCCCGCCGGTTCCGCGGGCGCGCCACGGCGGCGGCGCTGCTGGCGCTGGTGGCGGCCGAGGCCGTGCTGCTGCTGGACGACGAGGCCGCGTTCAACGACTTCAAGGCGATCTACGCGCCGCTGCACACGCCCGACGCAAGGATCGCCGCCGAGGTCCGTTCCCCGCGCGGCGACTACGCCCTGCTCGACGACTTCACCGAACGGGTCGACACCGACATCTCCAACAACGCCGGCATGCTCGGCGTCGAGGGCCCGCCGCAGACCTATGGCCTGTACCGCGACGGCAACCGGATCGCCGCCCTGCCCAAGCCGGGGCCGCTGGATGCCGGCTATGCCAAGGCCGCGCTCGACGCGCTGCCCTACGCGCTGGTGCCGCATCCGCGCGTGCTGCTGGCCGGCGCCTCGGGTGGGTTCCGCGTGGCGGAGGTGCTGGCGCTGGGCGCCGCGCACGTCGATGCGCTGGAACCCGAACCGGTGCTGGCGGACGCGCTGCAGCACGGGATGGGGCCGTCGCCGCCTTTGGCACCGGACCCGCGCGTGACGCTGTGGCGGGAAAGCCCGGTCGCGGCCGCCGCGGCCGGCCGGTTCGACCTGGTCGACCTGTCGGCGGATTTCCTCGACGCCGCCGAGGCCAATGTCAGCGCCTTCAGCACCCAGGCGCTGGCGGCCTACCTGCGCGCGCTGACGCCGGACGGGCTGGTGTCCGTGCCGGTGTCGATCCGCGATTTCCCGGTCTATGCGCTGCGCATGCTGGCGACCGCGCGCGCCGCCCTGCGGATGGCCGGCGTGGACGATCCTGCCGCGCATACGGTCGTCTACCGCTCCGCCTGGGGCGTGCGCATCCTGCTGTCCCGTGCGCCCTGGACCGCGGACCGGATCGCGGTGGTGAAGAAGTTCTGCGACGACCGCTCGTTCGACGTCTCCTGGTACCCCGGCATGGACGTCGCGGCGGCGCGGGCGGACATCTACAACGACCTGCCGGCGGTCTCCTTCGCCAAAGGCGAGGTCGAATCGGACGGCCCGGCCGACGCCATCGCCGATGAGGCCGAGGCGGTGCTGCGCGGCGCGCCCACCGCCTCCCGCGACGCCTTCAACCTGGCGCCCGTGACGCTCGACCGGCCGTTCTTCTACGCCATCCTGCGGCTCGACCAGATCGGCACCATCCTGCGGCGGCTGGAGATCCTGCCGCAGCAGGAGGTCGGCGCGCTGGTCAACCTCGCGGTGCTGGCGCAGGCGATCGTGATCGCGGTGCTGGTGCTGCTGGTGCCGCTGGCCGCCCCCGGCCGGCTGCGCGGGGCGGGCGACGCGCCGCTGCTGCGCGCCGTCGTCTACTTCCCCGCGCTCGGCCTCGGATTCCTGTTCCTGGAGATCTACCTTATTGAAAAGGCCAGCTTCTGGCTGAACGACCGGACCAGCGGCTTCGCCCTCGTGCTGACCGGGATGCTGGTGTTCTCCGGCCTCGGCAGCATGCTGTCAGGCCGCTTTTCCGCCGCACCCCGAACCGGCATCGTGCTGGTCTGCGCAGTGGTGCTGGCCTGGTGCGCGGCGGTGTTCACCGGGCTGGAGCCGGCCATCCTGGCGACGCTGTCCTGGTCGTGGCTGGCCCGCGCCGGCCTGGTGCTGGCGGTGGTGGCGCCGGTGTCGCTGGCCCTCGGGCTGCCGTTCCCGCTGGGGCTGGCGCATACCGGGCGCTGCGGGTTCCTGCCCTGGGCCTGGGGGCTCAACGGCGCGTTTTCGGTCGTTGCGACCCCGCTAGCCAACCTGATAGCGCGCGAAGCCGGGTTTGGCAGGGTTCTTTTGTGCGCCGCCGTGCTGTATGGCATCGCCTTGATTTCATTTCCTGCTGTAAGGACACGCCACGC
>JARLIJ010000047.1 GCA_031291795.1 Acetobacteraceae bacterium
ATACGGTCCCATTGATCGTCACGAAGGGCATAGCGGCGCATCGGTCAGCTCCAAATTGGCTGACTGCCTATGAATCGAACTTTGCGCCGCGCCGGAATCCCCTATTTCCGGAATCCCCTATTTGACGACACGCCCTAGCTGTCGCCGCGGGAATTTTGGCGCGGACAGAGCGTCCGTCACGGCCGATAGCGGGCCGGTTCAGAAACCCAGGTCCCGTCAGAAATCCAGGTCCAGGTAATGCGCCGGCGGCACGACCCCGGGTACCCGATCTGCCAACACCCCCCGGAAACTGGGCCGCGATTTCATCCGGGCGTACCAGTCCTTGGCCGGCACCGACAGCGACCAATCCACGTCGCCGATGAAATCCAGCGCCGACAAATGGGCCGCGGCGGCGAAGTCGGCGAGCGACAGGCTTGCGCCACCCAGCCATTTGCGGGTCTCCGCCAGCCAGCCGAGGTACTCCATGTGGTAGCGCAAGGCGGTGTAGCCGGTGCGGATGGCCGTCGGATCGGGTGTACCCCGGCCAGCCAGGCGCCGCATATGCTTCTCGCCCAGCAGGTTCTGCGTCACCTCGGTCGCAAACTTGCCGTCGAACCACGCCGTCAGCCGCCGTACCTCCACCCGCTCGGCCAGCGTCCGGCCCATCAGGCCGGTATCCGGATAGGCTTCGTCGAGGTACTCGCAGATCACCGCGGAATCCGGGATGACCAGACCGTTGTCCTCGATCATCGTGGGCACAGTGCCGGCCGGATTCATCTCCAGGTATTCCGGGCGGCGTTCCCACACCTTCTCGACCCGCAACTCGAACGGCAGCCGCTTTTCAGCGAGTACCAATCGGACCTTGCGGGAGTACGGCGACAGCGGCAGGTGGTAGAGTACGCGCATTCCTCGTGTTATCGCACCCGCCGCCGCGTCGCGCCAAGCCGTTGATCCATCACAGGCCCAGCATCTGCGTTAGGCCCGCATCGATGCCGCCTCGGCCTCCGCCAGGGGAACCGGCAGGTAGCGCACGAAATCCTTGGGCACGACCTGCCAGATCTGCGACAGAGTGCGGTCCCACTCGTGCAGCAGCCGCGCGGCATAGCGTGATGACGTTTCCGCGACGTGTTGCGCCACCAGGTCGCGCACTACATTGTCCCAATGCGGGTGCGCGATGCGCTGCCAGACCAGCGTGTCTGGATTGGCGCGTCGCTCGAACATCCCATCGGCGTCGTAGACGAACGCCATGCCGCCGGTGAATCCGGCACCGAAATTATCGCCGACCGCCCCCAGGATCACCACCGTACCGCCAGTCATGTACTCGCAGCCGTTGGAGCCGCACCCCTCCACCACGGCGTTTGCGCCGGAGTTTCGCACGGCGAAGCGCTCGCCAGCCTGGCCCGCGGCAAACAGGTTGCCCGCCGTGGCGCCGTACAGCACGGTGTTGCCGATGATGGTGTTGTCCTGGCTCAGCAATTCCGAGGACGGGCCGGGTCGCACCACGATCGTCGCCCCGGACAGACCCTTTCCGACATAGTCGTTGGCGTCGCCAAACACCTCCAGCTTCAGGCCCTGCACCGCGAAGGCGCCGAGCGACTGGCCGGCCGTGCCGCGCAGGCGGACGGTGAGGTGGCCGGGTTGCAGTCCGAACATCCCAAATTTGCGGACGATGCGGGACGAGATCTTGGTCCCGATCGCGCGGTGCGTGTTCCGGCTGGTGTAGGCCAACTGCATCTTCTCGCCGTGCTCGAACAACGGCCGGGCATCGGCGATCATCTGGGCATCCAGGGTCTCGGGCACCTCGTTCCGCCCGGCCTCGGTCGCGTGGCGCGCATAAGGGCCGGGATCGGCCTGCGCCAGCAGCGGATTGAGGTCGAGATCGTCCAGGAAGTCCGCGCCGCGGCTAACCTGCTGCAGCAGGTCGGTGCGGCCGATGACGTCCTCCAGCTTGCGGAAACCCAATTGCGCCAGGATGGTACGGACGTCCTCGGCAATGAAGGAGAACAGGTTGATGACCTTCTCCGCCGTGCCCTCGAACTTCTTGCGCAGGTCCTCGTCCTGGGTGCAGACGCCGACCGGGCAGGTGTTGGAGTGGCATTGTCGCACCATGATGCAGCCCATGGCGATCAGGCTGGCGGTGCCGATGCCGAATTCCTCTGCGCCCAACATCGCGGCGATCACGATGTCCCGACCGGTTTTCAGGCCGCCGTCGGTGCGTAGCTTCACGCGATGGCGCAGGCGGTTGAGCATCAGCACCTGGTGCGCTTCCGACAGCCCCATCTCCCACGGCAGGCCGGCATACTTGATGGAGCTTTGCGGGCTGGCCCCCGTGCCGCCGACATGGCCGGAGATCAGGATGGCATCGGCCTTCGCCTTTGCCACCCCGGCCGCGATGGTGCCGATCCCCGAACGGGCGACCAGCTTCACGCAGACCGTGGCCTCGGGATTGATCTGCTTCAGGTCATAGATGAGCTGGGCGAGGTCCTCGATCGAATAGATGTCGTGATGCGGTGGCGGGCTGATCAGCATCACCCCCGGCGTCGCGTGCCGCAGCTTGCCGATCAGCGCCGAGACCTTGAGACCCGGCAACTGGCCGCCCTCGCCCGGCTTGGCACCCTGGGCAACCTTGATCTCGATCTCCCGGCAGTTGTTCAGGTACTCCGCCGTGACGCCGAACCGCCCGGAGGCGATCTGCTTGATCGCCGAGGACGCGTTGTCGCCATTTTCCCGCGGCCTGGACCGCGCCGGGTCCTCGCCCCCCTCTCCGCTGTCGGACCGCGCGCCGATGCGGTTCATCGCGATGGACAGCGTCTCGTGCGCCTCGGGCGACAGCGCGCCCAAGGAAATCCCCGGCGCCAGCAACCGCTTGCGCAACTCGGTGATGCTCTCGACCTCATCGACCGAGATCGGGGTGCTGAGGTCGAAGCGGAAATCCAGCAAATCGCGCAGCGCGACGGGCGGCATCTTGCGCACCGCCTCGGCGTACCGGCGGTACATCGAATAGCTGTCGGTGGCGCAGGCCGTTTGCAGCATATGGATCAGCGGCGGGTCGAAAGCGTGCGTCTCACCGCCCATGCGCCGCATCTTGTAGGCGCCGCCGATCGGCAGGGTGACCACGTCGGCATCCCAGGCAAGCGCATGCTGGGTCAGCACCTTGCGCGCGATGCCGGTCAGGCCGAGGCCGGAAATGCGGGAGTGCATGCCAGGGAAGAACTCGGCCACCAAAGCGCGCGACAGACCGATCGCCTCGAAATTGTAGCCGCCGCGATAGGAGGAGATCACGCTGATCCCCATCTTCGACATGATCTTAAGCAGGCCCTTGTCGACCGCCTTCTTGTAGCGCTGCACGGCCGTTTTCAGCGTCATCTCGCCGAACAACCCGCGCCGGTGACGGTCGGCGATCGATTCCTGCGCCAGGTAGGCGTTCACCGTGGTGGCGCCGACGCCGATCAGGACCGCGACGTAATGCACATCCATGCACTCGGCGCAGCGGACGTTCAGGCTTGTGAAGGTCCGCAGCGACTGGCGCACCAGGTGGGTGTGCACCCCGCCGGTGGCCAGGATCATCGGGATGGCGACGTTCTCCGGCCCGGCATGCTCGTCGGTCAGGATCACGTGGGTGCAGCCTTCGCGCACCCCCTGTTCCGCCTCGGCGCGGATGCGCAGCAGAGCGGCACGCAGGCCGGCCTCCCCCTCGGCCAGCGGGAAGGTGCAATCGACCACGCAGGCGGAAGCGCCCATGAAGTCGCGCATCGCCAGGAATTCGGCGCTCGAGAGCACCGGGCTTTCGAGCTGCAGCAGGTCGCACTGGCTGGAATCCTCATCCAGCACGTTGCCGAGGTTGCCCAGCCGGGTCTTCAACGTCATCACCCGCGTCTCGCGCAGGCTGTCGATCGGCGGGTTGGTGACCTGGCTGAACCCCTGGCGGAAATAATGGTGCAGGCCGCGGTAGCGGTCGGACAGCACCGCGATCGGCGTGTCGTCGCCCATCGAGCCGGTGGCTTCCTGCGCCTCCTCCACCATCGGGTGCAGGATCGACTCCAGCTCTTCCCGGGTAAAACCGACGGCGACCTGCCGACGGCGCAGCGCCTCACCCTGGAACACGACCGGCTCCGAGGCGTCGGTCGCGATCAGATTGTCGATGACGGTGATATGCCTGGCCCAATCGCCATAGGGTTGACGGGCGGCGAGCATGTCCTTCAGGACGTCGTCGCGGTAAAACTGCGGCGCATCGAGGTCGACGGCGATTGCCTGACCGGGGCCGACCCGGCCCTTCTCCAGGATCGTCGCGTCTTCCAGCTTCACCATGCCGGTCTCGGAGCCGACGATCAGCATCTGGTCGTTGGTGATGGTGTAGCGCAGCGGGCGCAGGCCGTTGCGGTCCAGCCCGGCGATCACCCAGCTTCCGTCGGTCGCGGCGATCGCCGCCGGCCCGTCCCAGGGCTCCATCACCGCGTTGCAGTACAGGAACAGGTCGCGGTGCGACTGCTTCATCGTGGCGTCCTGGCCGATGCTGGCCGGGATCATCAGCGACTTGGCCATCGGCGCGTCGCGCCCGGCGCGCACCAGCAGCTCGAACACGTTGTCGAGCGAAGCGGTGTCCGATCCGCCGGCCTGCACCACCGGCTTGATGTCGTCCATGAACGGGCCCAGCGCCTCGTCGGCCAGCCGGGTTTCATGGCTTTTCATCCAGTTGACGTTGCCGGTCACGGTGTTGATCTCGCCGTTATGGGCGAGCATCCGGAACGGCTGCGCCAGCTTCCAGGTCGGGAAGGTGTTGGTCGAGTAGCGCTGGTGGTAGATCTCGAAGCGCGAGACGAAGCGTTCGTCCTGCAGGTCGGGGTAGAACTCGGCCAGATGTTCGGCCAGGAACATGCCCTTGTAGATGATCGAGCGGGCGGACAGCGAGCACAGGTACAGTTCGGAGATTTGCGCAGCGATGGCCTGTTTCTCGATCCGCCGGCGGATCACGTAGAGGTCGCGCTCGAACATCGCCTCGCTGGCGCCGCGGTCGTTCCAGAGCATGATCTGCTCGATCTCGGGACGAGTGGCGTTGGCCTTCTCGCCGATGACCTCGACGTTGATCGGCACCTGGCGCCAGCCGTAGATGCGGTGGCCGAAGCGCAGGATCTCGGTCTCCACGATCTGGCGGCAGCGTTCCTGGGCGGACAGATCGGTCTTCGGCAGGAACACCATGCCGACGGCGATCGGGCCCGGCATCAGGGGGGCGCCGCTGCGCTTGACGGCGGCGGCGAAGAAATCCTGCGGGATTTCCACGTGGATGCCGGCCCCGTCGCCGGTCTTGCCGTCGGCGTCGACCGCGCCGCGGTGCCAGACCGCCTTCAGCGCGTCGATCCCGGCCTGTACGATGTCGCGGCGCTTCTTGCCGTCGAGTGCCGCGACCAGGCCGACACCGCAGGAATCATGCTCATCCGCGGGATGGTAGGTATCGCGCAGCGTGGCGCGGTTGGCGTCCCAGGCGGCGAGGAAGGCAGATGCGGATTCCGGCTGCGTGTCCATTTCGGTCACTCCCGTCGTGTTTTCGTTCCCCAAGGGCGATGCGTCGTCAGTCATGTCAGGTGCAGAGACAACTTCTCCCTCTCCCCTTGAGGGAGAGGGTTGGGGTGAGGGGTCCAACCACCGCGGATCGTCCTGGTGGCCCCCTCACCCCGACCCTCTCCCTCAAGGGGAGAGGGAGAAATCATCGCCCGCTTCCATCTCAGTCCGCCGCGGCAGCGAGGGTTGCCTTCTGCCCCAGGTACTTGTGGATCTGTGCGGCGGCATCCCGGCCGTCACGAATCGCCCACACCACCAGGCTGGCGCCGCGCACGATATCGCCCGCGGCGAACACGTCCGGCAGTGCCGTCTGGAAGGTGCGATGGTCGACCTTCAGCGTGCCCCAGCGTGTGACCGCCAGGGCCTTTTCGTCGAACATCTCGGGCAGGTTTTCCGGATCGAAGCCCAGCGCCTTGATCACAAGGTCCGCCTGCAGGGTGAAATGGCTGCCTTCGATCGGCTCGACCGCCTGACGGCCGGAGGCGTCGGGCAGGCCCAGATGCATCCTTACCGCACGCACACCCTCCACCCGGTCGGAGCCGATGAACGCCTCGGGCGCGGCAAGCCAGACGAACTCGACGCCTTCTTCCTCGGCGTTCTTCACCTCGCGAAGCGAGCCGGGCATGTTCGCGCGGTCGCGGCGATACAGGCATTTGACCGACCGCGCGCCCTGGCGGACAGCAGTGCGGACGCAATCCATGGCGGTGTCGCCGCCGCCGATCACCACCACATGCCGGTCGCGCGCATTGAGCAGGCCCGAGGTGAAATCCGGCACCGCGTCGCCCAACCCTTCCCGGTTGGAGGTGATCAGGTATTGCAGCGCCGGCACGATGCCCGGCAGCCCGCTGCCGGGACCGGCGATGTCGCGCGCCTTATAGACGCCGGTGGCAAGCAGCAGCGCGTCGTGCTTTGCGCGCAGGGCCGCAAGGCTGATGTCGGTCCCGACGGCGCAGTTCAGCACCATCTCGATGCCCGAGGCGGCGAACAGGTCCGCGCGCCGCAGCACGATCGACTTTTCCAGCTTGAAGTTCGGGATGCCGTAGATCAGCAGGCCGCCGATGCGGTCGTGCCGATCGTAGACCGTCACCTGGTAGCCCTTGCGACGGAGCTGCTCCGCCGCCGCCAGCCCGCCCGGGCCGGCACCGACGATGCCCACGGAGGCCTCCAGCTCCCGCCGCGGCCGGATCGGCTTCACCCAGCCGCGGTCGAACGCGGTATCCGTGATGTAGCGCTCGACCGCGCCGATGGTGACGCTTTCGAAGCCCTTCTCGATGACGCAGTTGCCTTCGCACAGGCGGTCCTGCGGGCAGATGCGGCCGCAGATCTCGGGGAAATTGTTGGTGGCGGAGGAGACTTCATAGGCTTCCTCCAGCCGGCCTTCCGCGGTCAGCTTCAGCCAGTCCGGGATGTGGTTCGACAGCGGGCAGTGCACCGAACAGAACGGCACGCCGCACTGGCTGCAGCGGCTGGCCTGTGACGCGGCCGCCTCGGTCGCGAAGTCCCGGTAGATCTCATGAAAATCGCCACTGCGCTGCGCGGCCGGCCGTTTCTCCGGCATGACCTGGGGCAGATGGACGAATTTCAGCATGCGCTCAGCCACGGCACATCCCCCCACGTTATGGCGAGTATGATAATCTAATGATGCCGCAGGCGCTAAGTCAACCGATCTGCCCTAATTTTCATGCAGACAGGGTCCCAAGAGCGCAGACCGGACCGATCCGATGAGAAATAGGTCCGAATTTTACCCTATTTGCTCCTGCGGTAGCGCCGGACGCCGTCCGCCCCCTGGCTGGAACCGCCTCAGATACGCCGGAACCACCAGCTCCGCTGGTGTCGGCACAATCCCCAGTTCAGCCAGCCCCGGCATGCCGGCCGCAACCACGTTGTCGCGCGACAGCATCAGCAACTGGTCGCGGGTGAGCGGCTTGCCCGGCATCATCTCCATCAGCATCGCCTGCAGGCGTGCGATCCCCATCGGGATCTCGACCAGCCGCTTGTGGCGATGCGTCTGCTTCAGGATGAACGCCAGGATCTCCCGAAAGGTCCAGACGCGCGGGCCGCCCAATTCATAAATCGCGCCGGCGGCATCCGGGCGGGACAGCGCGGCCATGACGGCGTCGGCAACATCGCCGACATAGATCGGCTGCATCTTCGTGTTGCCGCTGATCACCGGCATGAACGGCATGAACTGCGCCATCGCAGCGAAGCGGTTGAAGAACGCGTCCTCCGGCCCGAACACCACCGACGGCCGCAACACGGTCGCGCCGGGGAATGCCTGGCGCACCGCCAGCTCGCCGGCTGCCTTGCTCGCGGCATACTTGCTGGGGCTCGCCGCATCCGCGCCGATCGCCGAGACATGCACCAGCCGCGACACCCCCGCGGCGGCGGCCAGCCGTGCCACCCGCCCGGCGCCGTCGGCATGCACGGCCTGGAACGTGGCAGCACCGGATTCGGCCAGGATGCCGACCAGGTTTACCACCAGGGTCGCGCCCTCGACCGCGCGCTGCACCGTCGCCTCGTTCGCCAAAGACGCGTAGAGCGGCACCACCTGCCCGACCGCGCCCATCGGCTTGAGGAACAGCGCCCCCTCCGGGTCGCGCACCGCCGCCCGGACGACGTAGCCCTGGTGCGTCAGGCGCTTGACCACATAGCGGCCGATAAAGCCCGAACCGCCGAACACCGTCGCCACGCTGCGCGTCGCCATAGCCGATACTCCTTCTCTGTTGCCCTTCTAGGCGGGGCAGCAATGTCCCTCAAGCGGGACAACCGCCGTTTCGCAGTTGACGGATGCGGGACCGGCCGCTAAATGCCGCGCCCTACCGCATCCCGCGGCTTGCCGCGGAAACTCCTGTTGCCCAGGTGGCGGAATTGGTAGACGCGCAGGTTTCAGGTACCTGTGGCCGCAAGGTCGTGGAAGTTCGAGTCTTCTCCTGGGCACCAACAGAATGAGCACCACACAGTTCATGCCGAACGGGACCATCCACCTGCATCGGCACGA
>JARLIJ010000048.1 GCA_031291795.1 Acetobacteraceae bacterium
ATACGGTCCCATTGATCGTCACGAAGGGCATAGCGGCGCATCGGTCAGCTCCAAATTGGCTGACTGCCTATGAATCGAACTTTGCGCCGCGCCGGAATCCCCTATTTCCGGAATCCCCTATTTGACGACACGCCCTAGCTGGTATTGTTTCAGGGCTTTGCTGGCTGGGAAGCAACCTTTGGGGTTCTCGTCATGCGTCCGCTCCTTGCCCGTCGATCGCTCCTCAGCCTCGCTGCCGCCTGTCCACTTTGCGCCGCCACGGCGGTGCGCGCCCAAACCGCACCGCACGACGCCCATGACGCGCCGCATTGGAGCTACGAGGGCGCCGGCGGCCCAGAAAAATGGGGCGAGCTGTCAGCCGACTTCCGCACCTGCTCGCTGGGAACGCAGCAGACGCCAGTCGACCTGCTCGTAGGCATCAGGGCGCAGACCGGTCCGGTGGCGTTCCGCTACCAGAAAATGCCGCTGACGGTCCTGAACAACGGCCACACGATCCAGGTAAATGCCCCCGCCGGCAGCCACGTGATGCTGGGCGACACCAGCTATGAGCTGCTGCAGTTCCATTTCCACCACCCGAGCGAGCATCTGCTGGCCGGCAAGGGGTTTGAGATGGAGGGCCATTTCGTCCATCGCGCGGCCAATGGGGCGCTTGCCGTGGTGGGCGTGTTCATCAAGCCGGGTGCCGCGAATGCCGCGCTGGCGCCGATCTGGCAGGCCATGCCGGACAAGGAGGCGCCGGCGACCGCGATTCCAGGCGTCACGGTCGATACCGCAGCCCTGCTGCCAAAGGACCGGGTCTATTTCCGCTACATGGGCTCGCTGACCACGCCGCCTTGCACCGAGGGCATCACCTGGACGGTATTCCGCGCACCCGTGGAGGCATCGCCCGAGCAGATTCGGCGGTTCGCCACGCTGTTCCCGCTGAATGCCCGCCCGGTGCAGCCCCTCAACCGCCGGTTCCTCCTGGAAAGTGGTGCCTGAGCCACCAGCTTGCCCCTGCTGCCTCATCGGTCTAGAAGCCCGGACCTCTTCCAATCAGACAGGCTATCCTATGAAGCAGCAGGCGAACCTCATTCGCGCCGGCCAGGTGATCGAGCACGAAGGCCGCCGCTGGACCGTGCTCAAGCAGCAGATCATCACGCCGGGCAAGGGTGGTGCGTTCATCCAGGTCGAAATGCGCGACCTCAAGTCCGGCAACAAGACCAACGAACGCTGGCGCACCGCCGACACGGTGGAGCGGCTGATGACCGATCAGCGGGAGTACACCTACTCCTACACCGACGGCGACAACCTGGTTCTGATGGACCCGGACACGTTCGAGCAGACGCATATCACCGCGGCCCTGCTGGGCGACCTCGCGCCGTTCCTGCAGGACAATATGCCGGTGACGATCGACCTGGTGGAAGGCGACCCGGTCGCGATCCACATCCCCGGCACCGTGACGCTGGAAGTCGTCGAGGCCGACCCGGTGGTGAAGGGGCAGACCGCCTCGTCATCCTACAAACCCGCAAAACTCTCCAATGGCGTGAAGACCGCGGTGCCGCCGTTCATCGAGGCCGGCGAGCGTATCGTCGTCCGCACCGATGACGGCAGCTACGTGGAGCGCGCGAAGGGCTGAGGGGAACCCCGCATGGCCCTCCGTCTCTCACCGCACATGACCGTGATGGCGAACGCCGCGCAGAAGGCATCCAAGCGCCTGCTGCGCGACTTCGCCGAGGTCGAGCAGCTCCAGGTCAGCATCAAGGGCCCGTCCGACTTCGTCTCCCAGGCCGACATCCGCGCCGAGGAGACGCTGAAGGAAGAGCTGAACAAGGCCCGCCCGGGCTATGCGTTCCTGATGGAAGAGTCCGGCGCGTCCGGGTCGGAGAACTGGGCCTGGCGCTGGGTGGTCGACCCGCTCGACGGCACCACCAACTTCCTGCACGGCATGCCGCACTGGGCGATCAGCATCGGGCTGGAGCGCCGCCTGCCGGACGGCACGTCCGAAGTGGTGGCCGGGCTGGTCTACAACCCGGTCGTCGACGAGATGTTCTGGGCCGAAAAGGGCGTCGGGGCGTTCGTCAACGAGCGCCGGCTGCGTGTCTCGGCCCGCCGTGAGATGTCCGAGGCGGTGTTCGCCACCGGTATTCCGTTCGGCGCGGTCTCCGCCAAACACCGCTATGCGTTCGCCGTCACGCTGTCCGCCCTGATGCCGCAGGTGGCCGGCATCCGCCGCTTCGGTGCCGCCGCGCTGGACCTCGCCTGGGTCGCCGCCGGCCGATTCGATGGTTATTGGGAACTGGGGATCAAGCCCTGGGACATGTCCGCCGGCCTGCTGCTGGTGCGCGAGGCAGGCGGCTACGCGACCGACGCCGTCGATGCCGATCCGCGTGAGACCGGCAACGTCGTCGCCGCCAACACCCATCTTCACGCGCGGCTGCGTGAGGCCGTGGTCGAAGGGATGCACAAGCCCGTCTGAGCCGGTTGCGGGATACGCTTCCTCACGGACGGTTCATTGAGCAGCCGACGACGTTACGCTAGGGTGCAATCCACATGCGTCCACCCATCCTGTTGCTCGTCTCGCTGCTTGCCCCGACGGATCCTGCGTCCGCGCAGGTGACTGTCGATCTCCATGCGTTGGACGCATTGCCCAACGCACGCCC
>JARLIJ010000271.1 GCA_031291795.1 Acetobacteraceae bacterium
AGGTCGTGGGCGTCCTGCGCACCCGCGCGCCGGCGCTGCGCGTGACGGTCGATCCGGTGGAATTCCGCGGCTTTCGCTATGAGACCGGCGTCTCGATGACGATCTACGCCCCCGGCCGGCACGAAGAGCTCGGTCGCGGCGGCCGCTATGTCTGCGGCGAGGCGGAGCCGGCCACCGGCCTGACCCTGTTCCCCGATGCCGTGCTGCGTGCCGCCCCACCGCGCACGCCGCGCCCTCGCGTGTTCATCCCGTTCGACGCGGCGCCCGAACAGGCCGCTGCCCTGCGACGGGCGGGCTATGCCACGGTCGAGGCCCTCGACCACGCCGGGGAACCGGCGCATGAAGCTTCGCGTCTCGGTTGCACCTATATCCTGCGCGACGGCGCGGCCGAACCTTTGAGCACTGGAGACTGACAATGGCCAATGTTGCCGTGATCGGCGCCCAATGGGGCGACGAGGGCAAGGGCAAGGTGGTAGACTGGCTCGCCAGCCGCGCCGACGTCGTGGTGCGCTTCCAGGGCGGCCATAATGCCGGCCATACCCTGGTCGTCGGCAACCAGACCTACAAGCTGTCGCTGCTGCCCTCGGGCCTGGTCAACAACAAGCTGGGCATCATCGGCAACGGCGTCGTGGTCGATCCCGAGGCGCTGCTGGCCGAGATCGAGCGCGTGCGCAGCCAGGGCCTGACCATCACGCCGGAAAGCCTGCGCATCGCCGAGAACGCCGTGCTGATTCTGCCGCTGCATCCAGCGCTGGACCGCGCCCGCGAGAGCGCCCGCGGCGAGCACAAGATCGGCACCACCGGCCGCGGCATCGGCCCGGCCTATGAGGACAAGGTCGCCCGCCGCGCCATCCGCATCGCCGACCTGGCCGAACCGGAAACGCTGTCGGCCAAGCTCGACGAACTGCTGTTGCATTACAACACGCTGCTGGCCGGCCTGGGGGTTGCGACCTTCAGCAAGGACGTGCTGCTCGCCCGCCTGCTGGAGCTGGCGCCGCAGATCCTGCCGTACGCCGAACCGGTGTGGGAACGGCTGGATACGCTGCGCCGCGCCGGCAAACGCATCCTGTTCGAGGGCGCCCAGGCGGTCATGCTGGACGTCGATCACGGCACGTACCCGTTCGTCACCTCGTCCAACACCGTGGCGGCTACCGCGGCCGCGGGGTCGGGGATGGGGCCGGCCGCGGTGGGGTTCGTGCTGGGGATCGCCAAGGCGTACACGACGCGGGTCGGGTCGGGGCCGTTCCCGACCGAGTTGCATGATGCCACCGGC
Source organism: Acetobacteraceae bacterium (assembly GCA_031291795.1). Classification (GTDB taxonomy): domain Bacteria; phylum Pseudomonadota; class Alphaproteobacteria; order Acetobacterales; family Acetobacteraceae; genus Rhodopila. The sequence goes on from JARLIJ010000271.1 coordinate 1,274, forward strand.
CGGCTGCTGGGCGAGCGGGGGCATGAGTTCGGCACGGTGACCGGCAGGCCGCGCCGCTGCGGCTGGTTCGACGCCGCGCTGGTGCGCCAGGCGGTGAAGGTCGGCGGCATCCAGGGCCTCGCGCTGACCAAGCTCGACGTGCTCGACGGCCTGCCGGAGCTGAAGATTTGCACCGGCTACCGCATCCGCGGCGAGCATTTCCGCCATCTGCCGGCCGCACCGGGGGCCCAGGCGGCGGCGGAGCCGGAATATGAGACGATGGAAGGCTGGTCCGACTCGACGCATGGCGCGCGATCCTGGGCCGACCTGCCGGCGCAGGCGATCAAGTACGTGCGGCGGATCGAGGAACTGGTCGAGGCGCCCGTCACGCTGCTGTCCACCAGCCCCGAACGCGAGGACACGATCCTGGTGAAGGATCCGTTCGAAGGGTAGGCGCGGGATAAGGGCAGCGCGCCGCCGCTCCTGCGACGGTGTGCCGCGTCCTTTACCCGCCCTAAACTTTTCCCGGCCAGGATCAGGGTGAACGCCGGGCCCCTGATCCTCGCATGGCCAGTCAAAACGACGTACGTCTCGTTGCCGACCAGTTTGCGGTCGAGCTCACATCGCCGTTGCACGACGCAGCCGGCGGCCTGCCGGCTTATGCCGCCACGGACCGGCGCACCGGCAACAGCGACCTGATGGCGGTGGTCGTGCAGCGCCGTGCGCCCCCGCGGCTGCGGCCGCTGCAGGTGCTGGACGCGCTACACGACGCCGTGCTGGGGCCGATGGCCCATGGCGTGGGTCCCGGCCCGGACGGGCAGGCCGGCTACTACGTCATCTCCGCCACGCCGCCCGGTCCCTCGCTCGCCGCCACATTGCAGCCGTGGCCGGAGCAGGCGCTCATCCACCACGTGCTCCGCCCGGCCGCCCACGCCCTGGAACGGCTCCACCATGCCGGCGTCACCCATCGCGCCATCCGGCTGAACAACGTCTTCCAACTGCGGGCCGGCCATCCCATCGTCCTCGGGCACGCCTGGGCCGCCCCGGCGGCGATGCACCAGCCGGCGCTGTTCGAGCCGCCCTATTCCGCCATGTGCCTGCCCGCCGGCCGGGGGGACGGCACCATTGCCGACGACGTCTATGCGCTGGGCGCCCTGCTGGTGGTGCTGGCCCTCGGTCAGGTGCCGATGGCGGAGCTCGATGAGGCCGAGGTGCTACGCCGCAAGGTGGAACTGGGCAGCTACCACGCCATGGCCGGCGACACCCGCCTGTCACCGATCATCGCCGATCTGGCCCGCGGTATGCTGGCCGAGGACCCGGACCATCGGCCGTCCCCCGCCCTGCTGCTGGACCCCGCCGCCGCGGTGTTGGCGGCGCTGGACCTGCATCGGGTCACCCACCGCGCCATTCGCATCGACAACATCTTTCGCGCCGGCATGGCCGCGCCGGTGGTGCTGGGTACCGCCTGGTCGGCGCCGCCGGCGCAGCACCAGCCCGCGCTGTTCGAGCCG